>JADFJB010000132.1 GCA_022566355.1 candidate division KSB1 bacterium | reverse complement strand
GAAAAGGGATGTCTGTTTATAACAGCGTGTTTGTATTTTGTTTTGTTCTGTTATTTGTTCTTTAAATTAATCTAATTTTTTTTGAATCACTTCCTTTTTTAGATGAGAAGTAATTCAAAAAAAATCTTTTAAACTTGCTTCTGTTAAAGTAAGAAAAGAGTTACTATGCCTAAGTTTTGCTGGCATCTGATAAAATCCCTTGACTTTTTACATAACAGCCTTTCGACCTTGCTCAAGATAAACTCCGTCGAAGGGTGCCTTTGTCACTTTGTCACTTTAGAGAATGCATCCCCAACTTCTTTTGCACAAAAATCCGATCGGCGAGACTAAACAAAATCAACAAAAACCCAGCGAAGAAAAGCAGGTTGATATTTATCCCCGATAAAATAGGCTGCAGCCAGGTTACCACAGGAGCTAAAGACTCAAACAATTTTAACGATAGCAGTTGATCGACAACAGGTTTTAAATCGATAAAAAAGAACATCGATCCTATACCCAACAGCATCCCCACAAATACTAATACCATCATCCAATAAAAGGAAGTTTTGCTCTCGCTCTCGAAAGGCAATTTTGCCAGCACAGATTCAGAAAAATCTCCGGATAATTGAAAATTGATTTCTTTTTTCAATCCTCCATAGATCTCTCTATACTGCTCTAATTTCGTCCGGCAATATTCGCAAATCTTTAAATGTTCCAGGATTGCCTGGGTTTTATCAGTGAAGTTTCTATCCAGGTAATTCTGGATCTGTTCGTCATTTAAATGCTTCATTGAACTAATTCCTTTTCTTCGTACTTCGACAATAAACTGTCTTTTAATAACTTCCTTGCCCGAAACAAATAACTTTTCACGGTGCCTTCCGGTAAATCCATGATTTTGCCAATTTCTTTGTAGCTCATTTCATCCAAATGATACAGAGTCAGTATAGTGCGAAACTGAACAGGTAAGTTATCGATTTGACCTTGCAAAATACTACCTAACTCACCCTGTTCGGAGAATTCGTCAGGCAAAGTACCATTTCCGGACAGATGATCCAGTGTCACATCTTCAGGAGAAAAATCGTCGAATAAAGGTACTTTCTTTTTTTCCAGGAAGTTAATCGTTGTGTTGAATGCAATTTTCGCGATCCAGGTGGAAAGTTTAGAATTGAATTGGAAATTGGATAAATTTTGGTAAACTTTCACAAATACATCCTGACAAATATCTTCAACATCCGAGTGATTAGAAACCATTTTGTATACAACATGCATCACCAACCGCTGATTCGCTTCTATCAATGCTTTAAAGGCATTTCTGTCGCCGGCTAAACTCTTTTCTATTAATGGCTTCGTATCTAAATTCATTTTCTTCCTCACCAGTATATGACAGAATACTAAAAAAAATGTTGCAATGAAAGAACTTTCTCCTTAAGTTGCAACATTTTTTAAAAAGCCCCTGTCACATGTTTCAACAAAAGGCGCAATAAAATTAATGAAAAATTCATGAAAGGAGTTAACAATGAATGACAATCTCATCCCGATCATCATCGTGCCTGTGGTCTTTTTTTCTTTTGTGGCTATTATTAAGATTATTTCTGATAACTGGCTGCGAAGAAAAATAATAGACAAAGGCCTGGTGAAAGAAGACATCAAGTATTTGGCCAATGTGAGTTCCTCCGGTCAGCCTCTGTCATCCATGAAATGGGGAATGGCGTTGGTTGGTATCGGCTTGGCACTCATGGTGCCTGAAGTTTTTAGCAGCGTTACAGATGAAACGCTGGTTGGTTTGATGTTTATTTTCGCCGGTTTGGCTTTTCTCATCTATTACTTTATCGCAAAAAGCCAAAGCCAAGAAGAGGCAACTTAGGATAAAGAACGATTCCTAAAAGCATTTGCTAGAGGCCATTGAGTGTGTTTTTGCACAATGGCCTTTTTTAACCTGGTTGGAAACATTTATAAACCACTAAAGAACACAAAGAAAATTTACTAACCTGGATAATTCATGAATTAAAGTATTAAGCTTGAAGTTTCAAAAGTGTCATCCCGTCGCGCGACGGGATCTATTTCCATAAAATTAAAAAGCATAATTGTAAGTATAAAATAAAGGGCTAAATAGATCCCTCCTGGATGACAGTGATAAGGTTCATGAATTATCCAGGCTAATTATAAAAGCATTATTTTTTTATCAAAAATAATGATTAAAAGAACCAAAGTTAAAAATACAACTTGGCTTAAAGATTTTTATCCTTCGTGATCTCTGTGTTCTTCGTGGTTATATTTTGCTTTAATTTGTTCATTTTACTGTAACATTTAACACCTCAAAACGTATTCAGTACGATGTTTTTTAATCCTAAAACTAAATTAATGCGTAATTTCAAAAAATTACCCTGAGGGAAATCCAAGGGTAAGGAGGCAAGACCATGAAAAAATCTATATTACCTTTTCTTTTGTTATTGTTTATCTTCTGCGTTCACAATACCAATGCACAAGATCTCCTCGTTGAAATCAACAATATCCGCCCTGAAAAAGTCAGGTATTCCGGATTCGAGTTAAATGAAGACCAGGAGATACAAATCAAAGCAACCGTGTTTTATACCGAGAGCAGAAGAAATCGCAATGTTTTTCTAACAAACGCATGGATTATTGAATCGGATTCAAGAGATATTGTTTGGGAAATGTCTGATTATTTTCCCAAAAGGCGAAGGCATCAAGAAATAGAACTCGATGAAAATGTTAAACTCAAAAAAGGCAAATATGAACTCTATTATTCATCATTTCCTTATTACAGTGATGTACAAATTAATGGCGTAGGTGATTTACTCCATGTTATCTTTGATGGAATTTTTAACCGGGACGATTGGGAAGATGAATATGGAAGGTTCAGTATTAACATTTATGGCAACGGTAAACAATTATCAAAAAACGATATTAATGAATACCTCGACAAAATTAACGAAAATGCGATCATCGCATTAAATTCATTGCGGAATGATCGCTATGAAAAGCAGGGATTTACTCTCGACCGTGAGATGGATTTGCGCGTATACGCGGTAGGAGAAATCCGTGATGACAGCAGTTATGATTACGGTTGGATCATCGATGCCGATAGCCGGGAAAAAGTATGGAAAATGGACTATGACAACACCTACCACGCCGGAGGAGCGGAGAAAAACCGCATGGCAGATGAAGTTATTACCCTGCCAGCCGGGAATTACGCGGTAATATTTGTGACCGACGGTTCACATTCTTATCGGCGCTGGAATTCACCTCCACCCTATGACGCCTTGTTCTGGGGCATCACAATTCATGCTAAAGACCCATCAATGACAAGCTATACGTCAACTTATGATTACGAAGATCCGCCCATGGAAAATGTTATCGTAGAGCTTACCCGAATGCGGGATGATGAATATCAGTCCAAGGGATTTAGTTTGAAAAAAGATATGAATGTTCGTGTTTATGCCCTGGGAGAAGGGAGTGACGGCGACATGGATGATTATGGCTGGATCGAAAATGCCAGAACTCACAAGAAAGTTTGGAAAATGAGATATAGAAATACAGAGCATGCCGGCGGCGCCAGCAAGAATAGACTTTCCGACGAGGTGATTCAGCTTGATAAGGGCAATTACATTGTTTATTATACAACCGACGGTTCACATTCCTATCGTGATTGGAATTCGGCAGCTCCTTTTGATCGCAAAAAGTGGGGAATCACACTAATGGCCATGGACAAAAACTTCGATCCTGGTCAAGTTTCCGAGTATGACGAAGACGAGTATGCCGGAGATGTTCTGGTGAAAATCGATCAGGTTAGGGACGATGAATATGAACGGCAAAGATTTTCTCTTGACCAGGATAGTGAAATTCACATCTATGCCGTTGGTGAAGGCAGCGGCGGTAGTATGCATGATTACGGCTGGATTGAGAATGCTGAGACCGGGAAAATCGTTTGGGAAATGACTTACAGGAAAACCGAACATGCCGGAGGAGCCAGTAAAAATCGCATGTTCAATGATACAATTTTCCTCAAAAAGGGAGATTATACTGTTTATTACGAAACCGATGGTTCCCATTCATATCGCGATTGGAATTCCAGGCCGCCGCATCATCCCAAGGGCTGGGGTATTACGTTGAATTTGGTGAAAGAATAAAACCTCTTATATACTTTTCATTGTTGAAATGAAAAAAGCCCGGTAAACTGAAAGTCTACCGGGCTTTTGGTTTTAATTAAAGTGACAAACCTCACCGCATTAAAACCATCTTCCTGGTTTGTGTGAAAACATTTGAATCCAAACGATAGAAGTACACGCCATTTGCAACCTGGTTGCCATTTTGATCCAGCCCATTCCACAAAATCTTATACTGGCCGGCTGACTTTACGTCATTTACCAGAATTCGCATGACTTGCCCCAATTGGTTATAAATGGTTAGCTTGGTTTGGCCGGATTGGGGAATCTGATAGCTTATAACCGTTTCCGGATTGAAGGGATTAGGGTAGTTCTGTTCCAAATTATATTTAGATGGAATTCCAGTTATATCCGAATTTTCTTCCACATCCGTGACAATGTTGCACGTTTCTGCATCAATGAATAATTCCAATGATGCAAAATCTACAGGTGAAAAATAAGAAATTTTCCACACAGCTACCGCTGAATCTCCTGGAAGTTGACCCCGGGACAAGGTAGCATTTACAAGAGTGTTTGGATGAACGTTGCGGAAATCTTCACTATTTTGTTCGGCTAATGTTAATGCTTCCGTACTGTTACAGAAATTGGCAGGCAATGCATCCAATGAGTTCGCGTTATCTTTTGATGCTGATTCTGCCATAGCTACAGAGCCTGAGGCCATTGTGAAAGTCCGAATTGAATCTTTGCTGGCAGCATAGTAAGAAAATGACCAAAATGTAGAAAATCCATCGGGAGTTAAATCAAGAAATGAATTTCCCACAAAAATAAGGACAGCATCTGATGCCCAATTTAGAGCTTCATTATTGGCGGCATCTAAATTGTCAATTGCTGTGGTTGGAAAAACAGGCCCAGTTCCTTGGCCAAAATCTATTGTTGCTCCCGTGAGTGCATCAACCCCAATCCCAAAGAATTGATTAGTAGAATCTGAATAAAATGAAAAAAACCAAACAGCAACAGTGTCTGTATCTGCGCTAACTTTTTTAAAATAATTAAGATAATTCGGATCTTTATATTGGGAATTACTCCGCCAATTTCGAGAATTTTTTAACATTCCTGGATCAGACAAAGGTAAATTGAACAAACCAACGCTAATCTCAAGATCCGGATTGGAGCTAACAAACTCGCTGCCGCCATTCGCCCATGCCGAATCCGCCGCTAAATCAGAGTCAATCCAATTATCTGGTAAAGGAGTATTAAAAATAGATTGCAGGCCGTCATCTCCATCATCTCCAAACACAAATGGATCCAGAAAAAACAAATCTACGAAAGATACGACACTAAAAAGACTATCCTCATTCGCACTGTAATATAAGTAATTCCAGATTGGCGCCAAACCGTCCCCATTGGGTGAGAGATCCCCTCCAAAGACAGCGGTTAATACGGCGTCGGCGGCTTGGGTTTTCGCAAGGGTTTCAGAAGTAGCAGAGTTTTCACCAGCGGTTGCCGTTTGAATGATATTTATATCTATGTCTATATTACTTATAGTGGCTCCATCTCCAACTGTAATGAAATCGGCAACTTTATCCGAGTTCGAATCATATCCGCCAAAAGCATCGTTTATCAATTCAAGTTCGCCGTCCATATTGACATCCTTAAACGCCAATACCACATATTCCCCGGCTGGAACATAATTAATAGTAAAACCTCCCGTCCCTAAAGTTGTGAAATGCCCCAAATTAAATGATCCAATCGGCACGACTCCTCCCGCTAAAATCCCTCCATCATCGTCTGAGAAAGGAGCCTGCTGAAAAAGAGCAATTGCCGTCCCACTCGCATCACCGCCCGTATAATTTATGGTTCCGGATACAGTGGCCGTTGGGAGGCTGTTGCCAGTAGTAAATGTTATAGCATAGGGCCTATCTAATCCTTCTCCAGCGCTACTTCTGGCGCCGGACAAAAAGAGAAAGAATCTTGTGTCTGTTATCAGGGGCATATTTACGAGAGTTATGGTTTTTAAATCAACGCTTATTATAATATTTTCAGGCGTTCCTGCGGAATCCGGATATAATTCTAAAGCCAAAAATGGAAGGAAATCCGGCCCTTCTTCAAACCTGGCTGTGGTATCCAATGCTTCGCTAAATGTGAAAGTAAAAGTGGCGACAGTACCTACGTTGGTTTCTCCATCAGATGGTGTTGATGAAACCAAACTTAATTGGGTCATACCGGGATTTGTAAAACCAAACAATCCCATAATCACAGCAAATATAAAAATCGATCGTTTGGTAGACCTTATATTTCTCACCATAAATACCTCCAAAATACTATTAAATTAACTCAACCCAAAACTATTCATTTTCTATGCAATTATTAAATAAAGTTAAAAATGTTGAGTGATAAAACTGGTTTTGAGCACCAGATAAAATTAAAATACAGCAGCGGTAAATCCCAATCCAGGGAATAAGTTGGATTTGTGTTTATTAAAAATATTTAATAACTGCAAAATATTTAAGAAAAATACAGTGAAAAATGGCTTGATTTTGAATTGGAAACCCATATAGTTTTAATGAGTACATTGCAATGAAATCTCTTAATCGACGGAACCAGATTATTGTTTCGACCGAAATAAGAAAACTATACCTCACTCTCCTTTACTCATGATTGGGATTAAACTAAATGCAATACGATTTTGACATTATTATCGTCGGCGGCGGTCCCGCAGGAGCAACCTGTGCACTATATGCGCATCGAGCCGGATTAAAAGTATTGTTGGTCGATAAGAAAAAATTCCCGCGTGATAAAATCTGCGGTGATGCCATACCAGGTAAATGCTTAACCATTTTAGAAGAACTTGGTTTAGTCAAACCATTTAAAGCAAAGCCTAAGTCCAGCATGTATGGTGTTACTCTCTCGTCCCCAAACGGGAATATAGCCGAAATAAAATGCTCAAATTCAAACAACGGTATGATTGGCCATGTTTGTCGCAGGACAGATTTCGATGATGTTATATTTCAAGCTGCTAAAGAAAAAGTCACCACGAAAGAAAACTTTTCCGTAACGGATGTCCTGCAGCAAAATGGCCAGGTTAATGGAATTGTGGGGGCTGCAAATAATCAAAGCAGTTACGAAACCTATTCTGCCCGGGTGGTTATAGGGGCGGATGGTTTTAAATCTATTATTTCACGCAAAACCGATTTATGGGAACATGACCTGGATCATTGGGTTGTTGCAACCCGGAGCTATTACCAGGGAATAAAGGGCATTGATTCATCATTCGAAGTTCATTTGCTTAAGGATTATGTGCCTGGTTATTTCTGGATTTTTCCTCTTGCAGACGGCACGGCCAATGTAGGATTAGGAATGCTCCACTCAGAGCTTAAGACCAGGAAAATCAATTTAAAAGAAGCCCATATTCAAATTACAAAATCATCTATTCTAAGTGAGCGATTTAGCGACGCCCGGTTAATAGGCGATATAGACGGTTCAAATTTACCATTGGGCAGCAAAATCCGAAAGGCTTTTGGAGATGGATTTATACTGCTAGGCGATGCTGCGGGACTCATCGATCCATTTACCGGAGAAGGGATCGGGAATGCCATGCATTCGGGGAAAATAGCGGCTGAAGTTTTAGCCGATGTATGCAAAGGAGAGGATTACAGTGCATCACAACTTCAAGTTTATCAAGATCGGGTCTGGCAGGAGATGGGTGATACCATGCGTTTGAGTTATAAATTGCAGCGACTTCTCAAATATGACCTCTTGTTAAATCTTTTACTAAGGCGTTGTAACAAAAGTAAATATTTTGCAGATTGGATAGCCGATATGCTGGTAGGTCAAACATCAAAGCAAGATTTTTTAACCCCAAAAACAATTTGGCGTTTATTTTTTGCTTGAAACGAGAATTAAGGAATTCCATGCCAAAATATCCATTTATCCCATTGCCTTCTTATAAGGAATATCCCCCGGAAGAAATGAAAAAACGTGCGGCTGATTTTTATCGAAATTTAGAAAAACGGCGGACGGTTCGTGATTTCTCCGACCGACCTGTTGCAAGAGAAGTAATCGAGCAATGCTTGCTTGCAGCAGGAACAGCTCCTAATGGCGCCAACAGGCAGCCATGGCATTTTGTCGTTGTGAGTAATCCGGATATCAAGAAGGTAATTAGAGAAGAGGCAGAAAAGGAGGAGCACGAGTTTTACACCAAACGTGCGCCAAATGAATGGCTGGAAGCATTGGCCCCGCTTGGCACCACGGCAGAAAAACCGTTCCTGGAAACCGCGCCCTACCTTATTGTCATTTTTGCACAGAGTTACGAATTGACGGAGGATGGCGGGAAAATTAAAAATTACTATGCTTCGGAATCCGTCGGAATTGCAACCGGCATCCTGATTACTGCGGTTCATAACGCCGGCCTTGTAAGCCTTACCCACACTCCCAGTCCTATGGCATTTCTCAACAAAATTCTAAAAAGACCTTTAAACGAACGGCCCTATTTGGTTTTGGTCGTTGGCTACCCTGAACAAAATGCGACTGTTCCAGATATCTCTAAAAAAGATTTAAAAGATATAGCAACGTTTGAAGAGTAAATAAGCCTTCGGAGCTGGTTATTAGAACCAAATGTGAAGATTCAGTTTCATTTTTCAAACGTTTTGTTTATATTGCAGTGAACAAAACTCATTGGAGATAAAAGATATGTCGAACCTTTCAACTATTACTCTATCCGAATTAAAATCACTGTTTCGTTCTCTTAAACTTCCGGCTGACACCAAGCTATCCGTTACCTTTGAAGACGAACAAGCAAATGCGGAGATACTGAAAAGGAAAACAACGATTTCAGTAATGAAAAAACTTAAAGGTTCCGGAAATGGAAATCTTGTTTCTGTTCTTCTAGAGGAAAGGCAGAAAGACAAACTAGAATGAAGAACTATATTCTGGACACATCCGCAATACTAACTTTCATTGAGAACGAAGCTGGCGTTGAAGATGTAGAAAAACTCCTTCTTGATGCCGTCGAAAGCAAAATTCAGATATTTATTTCCGTAATCAGTACTATCGAACTTTACTATATCTCCCTCCGAGAACAAGGAAAAAAGACTGCATCTAATCGATGGTCTTCCAATAAAACAGCAGCCTCTACAACCAGATATGGCGAAAATAATAGGAGAGATTAAAGCAAGCAAATCAATGTCGTTCGCAGACTGTTGTATCGCTGGATTGGCACAAATACATAAAGCAATTATCGTGCATAAAGATCCTGAATTTGAACAATTAAAGGACGAGATAAAACAGCATCGGCTACCATATAAGGATGTGTAGAAAACTTGCGTTCACACGACAAGCTATTTAAAAATAAAATGCTTGATTCTATTTTTCTTTATTCTTGGTTCAGTAGGCATTTACTATTATTATTTACCGCCTTCCGAAAAAAGTATTGTCCAAAACATCACAATCGATACGGATGTGATTCTTACGACGGGAGAATTCAGCGATCCCGAACTGGTTAAGATCGATCCGGTTAAAAGCGAACAATACGTTGGCAAGCGAGAAAAAAACTGCAAGGGACACAAATCATGTTAACCCTATTTCTAAATACAGTAAAGTTCTTAGACAGCTTGAAAAGAACAGAATTAGAATCAAGTAGAAATAATATGAAAACAAACAATTAACCTTGCCTTACGCAAAAGGACAATTGTGCTCATGACTGAAAACGACGGCTTACGAAGAGAAATTGGAGTTTGGGGTTTGGCTTCAAACTCCATAAACATTATCATTGGGGCAGGTATATTTGTCCTGCCGGCAATTGTTGCGGCAAGATTAGGAGCAGCCAGTATTCTGGCATACCTGATATGTGGTGTTCTCATTATGCTAATTATGCTTTGCTTCGCAGAAATCGGTAGTAAGATTACCATTACAGGCGGCGCCTATTCCTATATAGAAGTTGCTTTTGGCAAATATGCAGGTTTTATTACCACGAACATTTTTATTGTTGCTGCAATCATGGCCAATGCGGCTGTTGCAAATGCTTTGGCCGATACGATATCTTATTTCATTCCGGTTTTTAAAACGCAATGGATAAGAGTGCTGTTTTTTATAACTATGTTCACAGGTCTTGCTTATTTAAATGTCCGGGGAATTAAAAAAGGAATGCTGCTGGTAAAATTTAATACCATCGCCAAACTGACACCCCTGCTTTTCATTGCCCTTTTTGGCTGGATTTGGTTCTCGCCTTCGAATCTCACCTGGACAGTGACTCCTTCTTTACTGGACCTCGGCGAAGTGTCTCTCATCCTGATTTTTGCATTTATCGGAGCCGAAACAAGTTTGAATGTCAGTGGGGAGATTAAAAATCCTAAAAAGACCATTCCCAAAGGAATTATGCTAAGTATGCTCATTGTCGTCACCTTATATATGCTTATCCAGGTTTCAGCACAAGGAGTGTTGGGTGGGTCATTAGCCGATTTTAAGGATGCCCCCCTGGCGGAAGTTGGTAAAAATATGATCGGCCCAATTGGAGCAACGCTTGTCATTTTTGGAGCATTCTTTTCTATGTTCGGGAATCTAAGCGGCATGGTTCTGAACATGCCCAGAATCTTATTCGCAGCAGCACGAGATAATGTTATCCCTGTAAAAAATCTTGCAAAAATCCATTCCAGTTATTCAACACCGCATGTTGCAATTATTGGCTATGCGACACTTGCATGCTTTTTTGCGTGCACAGGTGAGTTTAAGCAGCTTGCGATCTTAGCAAGTGCCTCTTATTTGCTGATTTACCTCGGTGTCGTTCTTGCAGTGATCAAATACAGAGTAACCAAACAAGATGAAGCGGGAGGCTTCAAAATTCCGGGAGGATATGCCGTACCGGTTTTTTCAACGGCTGCAATTCTCTGGTTTCTGTCGAATTTACCAGCCAACGAGCTCACTGCAATGTTGATTTTTCTTGTCCTATTAAGTTTGATCTATTTAGTAACTAATTTTTTGAGAAAGAAAAGCGCCTAGCGGTTTTGCTAAAGCGGTTTAAAGGAGTTGGCCAATGAAATATCTAACGAAATCCGATTTTGACATCGCTCGTGAAAATGCACATCGCTATATTCACCGCACGCCGGTTATGCATTCTACCACCTTAAGTGAGATCACCGGCGCGGATGTTTATTTGAAAGCTGAAATGTTTCAGAAGGCCGGATCCTATAAAGTACGAGGCCCCCTTAATGTGCTTGCCCACATGTCCCAGGAAGCCAAAGACCGCGGGCTAATTTGTTCATCGGCAGGCAACCATGCTCAAGGTGTGGCGCGTGCTGCGAGAGAATTTGGCGTTAAAGCGACTGTGGTGATGGCTCATGGAGCTCCCGAAGCCAAAATAAGCGCTACCCGTGCTTATGGCGCCGAAGTGGTGCTGCACGGCAAAATTTGGGATGATGCCTATGCTCATTCTCTGGAACTGCAGAAAGAACATAACCTGACCTATATTCATCCGTTCGACGATCCTTTGCTGGTAGCTGGCCAGGGCGGCGTCGGCTATGAAACAATCGAAGATGTGCCCGACCTTGATATGCTCATTGTGCCCATAGGCGGAGGCGGTCTGATTTCAGGTTGTGCGCAAATCGTTAAATTAATCAACCCGAAAGTAAAAGTTATCGGTGTAGAAATGGCGCATGCACCGGCGATGAAACGCAGTATCGAAGCAGGGCGAATTATAACACTCGATGAAATCCCTATCATTATCGATGGTCTTACCGTCAAAACAGTCGGTAAATATAATTTCGAAATCTGTAAGGTTTTTGTGGATGAAATTGTTGCCGTAGATGAAAGAAAGATTTTCGATGCTATTCCCTGGATTATGGAAAGATGCAAGCTGGTGGCAGAGGGCGCTGCCGCTTCTACCGTAGCCGCTTTGTTGACTGAAGATATCAAGCCGCCTGCCGGCAGCAAAGTCGCTTGTGTTCTTAGTGGTGGTAATCTGAATTTATCTGCGCTGCAAAATATGACGTGGAATTGAGGATGAAATGTTAATTACAGCCATTCACAATGCCGGACTGGTAAGCCTTACTCACACCCCCAAGTCCTATGGCATTCCTCAACAAAATTCTAAAAAGACCCTCAAACGAACGGCCTTATTTGATTTTGGTTGTTGGCTATCCTTAACAAAATGCGACTGTGCCGGAAATTTCTAAAAAGGATATAAGAGATATAGCTACGTTTGAAAAGTAGGTAACCCTCTG
>JADFJB010000131.1 GCA_022566355.1 candidate division KSB1 bacterium | reverse complement strand
ACGTTCGACTTAAAAAATTAAAAGGAGAATTTCATGAAATTAAATATTGTCTATAAAAAAGAAAAAGAATGGTTTATCGGGTATATCCAACAACACCCCGATTATGAAAGCCAGGGAAAAACAATCGATGAATTAAAAGACAATCTAATAGAGATTTATCATGATATTCAAAAAGGTTTGGTGCCGGATGCCGAACCTTTTCAGCTATTGGAAGTAGCGATTTGAAAAGAAAACAATTGATTAAAACAATTAAGTCAAATGGTAGTGTTTTTATGCGCCACGGTGCCAATTCTGATTTGGTATAAAAAACCTCAATCAGGAAAAACCAACCTGTCCCGAGGCATACTGAAATAGATGATGGCCTCGCTATAAGAATAATAAAAAGACTTTCGTAGCATGTTACAACTGCTTCACTTCATAAAGAATAATATTTATAACCACTGCCGGTGTTGAACAGAACAACTTTCTCATTCTCATCGATCCAGCCGCTTTCTTTCAGCTTTTGGACAAGTAATCAAGTTCATCTTATGCTGAAATATCGGGTTAACTCGAGTCGTTAGCTGGATGGAGAAAACAGAACAAAAAATATATAAATTGATGAAGAATCAAAAAATTATTACTTGATTATTGAGGGAAAGAAACACTAAATTTTAGTGAATTTATAGTATTCTAATAAGTTAAATAAAAGATAGGTATTTTTATGTATGTATTGCAAATACAACTTCCTTCTGAAGTTCAGCAGGAAGAGGCAAAATTATTACTTATGATAAAACTCTTTGAAACTGGAAAATTATCTCTAGGACAAGCTGCAAAGTATTCAGGTTATTCTAAGCGTGCTTTTATGGAGTTATTGGATAAATACAATGTCCCAATATTTGATCATCCTGCTGAAGATCTAAAGCAAGAACAATCATATGATTAAAAATATTGTATGCAATAGTTCCTGCATAATTGCTCTTGAAAGAATTGGACATCTTGAAATACTGTTAAAATCAGTTGAGATTATTTTAATTCCTGAAGCTGTACAAAAGGAAATCGGAAATAAGATAAAGAAAATTTCTGTAAAAACAGTAAAAAATATTGCGGTTGTTTCTTCCTTATGTACTCAAATTGGCGATGGAGAATCAGAAGCAATAGCTTTAGCGCTTGAAATTAGTAACATTCATATTCTTCTTGATGATAAAAAAGCTAGACGAATAGCAAAAGAGTTAAGTCTTAAAGTAATTGGAACAATTGGTTTAATATTACGAGCAAAAGATCGAGGAATAATATCTGAAATCAAACCTATTCTCGATAATTTTCAGGAAGTTGGTTTTAGAATAAGTGGTACTCTATATTCTGAGGCAATGCGTATTGCAAAAGAATATTAAGCCTCTTCATCCAAGAAAGAAGAATTACCAATCAGCCTCACTTCCACAAAGAATAATATTTGTAACCACTACCGATGTTAAACAATACCACTTTCTCATTCTCCGCGATCCAGCGATCTTTCCTTTAGCTTTTGGTAGACGACCAGGGTTGTTCCACCTTCAGGACCGATGAACAAACCCTGGTTAGACCCAACGGGACACCCCCGGTTCAAGCCCGAGACAGGCTCTTGCAGCTTACTAATGGACTTCCGCCGAGGAGCGGAGGACGCGTCTCAACTCGTTAATAAGGGACTTGCACCATCTGGATAATCTATTTATATTTATAACATGAATAATACATACATCCACGTTCGACTTAAAAAATTAAAAGGAGATTTTCTTGAAATTAAATATTGTCTATAAAAAAGAAAAAGAATGGTTTATCGGGCATATACAACAACACCCCGATTATGAAAGCCAGGGAAAAACAATCGGTGAATTAAAAGACAATCTAATAGAGATTTATCATGATATTCAAAAAGGTTTGGTGCCAGATGCAGAACCTTTTCAGCTATTGGAAATAGCGATTTGAAAAGAAAACAATTAAGTCAAATGGTAGTGTTTTTATACGTCATGGCGCCAATCATGATTGGTATAAAAATCCTCAATCGGGAAAAAGCCAACCTATTCCAAGGCACACTGAAATAGAAGATGGCCTCGTAAAAGATTAACAAAAGGCTTTCTTAATATGTTACCACTGCCTCACTTCCACAATGAATAATATTTGTAACCACTGCCGGTGTTAAACAGTACAACCTTCTCACTCTCATGGAGCCAGCCGCTTTCTTTCAGCTTTTGATAGGCGACCAGGGTTGCCCCGCCTTCCGGAGCGACGAACAGTCCCTGGGTGGATCCAATCAAGTTTGCAGCCTGGATCATATCCTCGTCTGAAACAGCTATCGCAGTACCTTTACTTTCCCGCAGCGCTCTTAAGATCAGGAAATCACCCACTGCAGCGGGAACACGCAAACCATCTGCAATCGTCTTTGCACCCTGCCACGGTGTGGCAAATTCAGAGCCGTCATCGAATGCTTTCACCATCGGTGCACAACCTTCGGACTGCACTGTCACCATCCTCGGCCGTTTGGAATCGATCCAACCTAATTTTTCCATTTCATCAAATGCTTTCCACATCCCTATCAGACCTGTTCCACCACCTGTCGGGTAAATAACCACATCCGGCAGGCTCCAGTCCATCTGTTCAGCCAATTCATAACCCATGGTTTTTTTCCCTTCGATGCGATAAGGCTCTTTCAATGTCGAAATATCGAACCTGCCGAACTCCGCAACGCCCTTTGCAGCAATTTTACCGCAGTCTGTGATCAATCCATCGACTAATGTAATTTCAGCTCCTAATGCTTTGCATTCGGCAATAAATGGAGGTGGAACATCCTTTGGCATGAACACATAAGATTTTAGTCCGGCCAGTGCTGCGTATGCGCTCATTGCTCCTGCAGCATTTCCGGCGGAAGGAATAGATAACTCCTTTATCCCCAATTCGTATGCCCTGGAAACAGCCAGGCAAAGTCCTCTCGCCTTGAATGAGGTCGTTGGGTTATTTCCTTCATCCTTAATGTATAAAGTATCACTCCCCACTTTTTGTCCTAATCGTTTGGCATGGATCAAAGGAGTAAAACCTTCGCCAAGGGTTAAGGCATAATCGCTGTTTTTAACGGGTAAAAGTTCGTAATAGCGCCATAAGGATTCCGGCCGATTTTTGATCACCTCCGGCGAAACAGCTTCTCCTGCTTGTTTTAAATCATATCGTGCCAGAAGAGGTTTTTGGCAATCCGGACACAAATTCCAGATACGATCTGCTTCTAATTGCTTGTTGCACAATCCACATTCCAAATGACTTAAATAGCTCTGCATAATATTCTCGCTTTCATTTCAAATAATCCCCAAGAAATTTGATGATACCATCCGTATATTTTTCACCGGAAAGATAAAATCCATCGTTGTGTCCGAAATTTATTTCAAGAAATTCCTTTGGGTTATTAGCTATTTCGAATAATTTTTGCCCATGCCGGAATGGAATGATTTCATCGTCTTTGCTGTGAATAATCAAAACAGGGCATTTAGTATCCTGAATTCTACCAAGATTATCGTAATTTATTCTGGATAGTAATTTTACCGGAAAATACCAATAAATATCTCCTGCTAACTCAGGGACTGAAGTAAAAGATGACTCTAATATAAGTGCAGCCGGATTAAACTTACTAGCCACATAAGTTCCTAAACTGCCGCCCATGGATCGCCCAAAAACAATAATTTCATTCGGATCATAATTTCTGTCAGTGGTCAGGTAATTCCATGCGGCTTCAGCATCCAAATAGGTTCCCTGTTCCGAAGGTTTACCTTCGCTTTTCCCATAACCTCTGTAATCGATAATGAATACCGACAATCCCATTCGAGTAAAAATTTCCAACGATTCAAGGCGATGAGAAATATTGCCGGCGTTGCCATGAAAAAACAACAAGATTTTCTCAGCCCCTGCCACCGGCAGAAACCAACCGTGAATTTTTACTTTATCCCTGGTAAGAATTGACACTTCCTCAAAACTCAGCCCAATTGAAAGAGGTGTGGAACCTATATTTCTATCCGGGAAAAACAACATTTTATCCTGGAAGAAAAAAAGCAGGATGCAGAAAAATACATAAATTGAAATTGTGATGAATCCGAATGATAAAACTGTTCGCACAGGCAGGAATATTTTAGATTAATATGACTTTGAATATGTTCATTTAAGAATTCATAATATTTATTTAATACGCAATCGGGATGAGATATAGCCCCATGTCATTCCACATGCCAGGCCGATACCGTGAGTACCATTTGCTATATTTCCGATAATCCCGGTAACCCCAAGAAAAAACCAAACAACCATAAACTGAACGATAAAATTATCAATATGATAGCCGGATCCCGGATCATATTTACTTCGAAACCAGATATAACCGAGCAATCCATACACTACACCAGACATACCACCGAAACTGGGGCCGGATAATAAGTACTGGCCCAAATTGGAAAGGGCAGCAATTAATAATACCATCACTCCTAGATAAACGCGTCCCTCTCGGTGTTCAATGACGGTTCCGAGTGATTTTAGCCACCACATATTGAAAAAGATATGTATGATTCCAAAATGAATAAAAATCGGTGTTATAAGCCGCCAAATCTGACCGCTAAAAACTTCAGGAAGGCCTGGCATCCATTGAATTCTATCTCCTGCAATATCGTATTCAGTAATGAAAAAAGGATTTAAAAAGGCTTTATTTTCTCCAAGGAGTGAAAAAAGGGCAATAAAAACTGAAAATAAAATCAGGGATAACGTTACCCTGCCTGTGCCACTTTCAAAAACACCGCTAATTTTCTTACTGGCAGCAGCCATACTCTTTTGATAAGCTGTTGCCTCTTTGGCTTCTGCCATTTTAATTTCATACGCCTTTTCCGCTGCCTGGTGAAATTCTTTGTGCTCGGGATTTTTCCTGTAAAGATCCAATAATTCTTTGGATTTTTGTAACTTTTCTTCCGCAAGAACCCAAATTGCCCACTTGCCGTTTTCTTCCTGAATACGGTTTTCAATTCCCTTTACAAAGAGCGCATCGCTAAATGTAAGTGCAAATGCTTCGTTATCTAATTCACCGATTAAACGCATAACTCATTATTACTTTTTGAGTTCTTCAATTGGCAGCCACTTGGCTTCAGGCGTCACATAATTTTCAGTCTCCGGACCCGGATCATCCCAACCCATTTCCGACTGACGCATTAATGGTTTCAGAGACATATCATGATCACATACAATCTGGCATGAAAGCCGGACTTCGCCAAAAAGTTCCTTTTCTTCTAATTTATCATATTCAGCCTGGGTCATCGTGGTTGGTTCTCCCTCAGAAAACACGACTCTACAAGTGGTGCATTTAGCATTTCCGCCGCAACGATGCCCAATATCAACGTTATTGGATTCAATTGCATTTACCAATCGCTTTCCCCTTTCGACCTCATATGATCCGAATCCTTCAATCGTAAGTTTCGGCATACATGCTCCTATTTTAGTTTCGTTATTTATATCCAACGTTAATGATTAATCAAAAAACTATTGCAAGAATCCCATTAATTCAAGCCAATAATCCAGGCTTACTTCCGTTTGATATTAATAATTTTTATTGCTGGGGTTAATCCCTGTCCTTCTGCCGGGGAAGACTGAATATTTCTGATAATCTTCATTCCATGCGTAACTTTTCCGAATGCTGCGAAACCTTGTCCATCCGGATTTCGATCTCCGCCAAAATCAAGAGAGGGTTGGTTGCCAATGCAAATAAAAAAAGCTGAAGTTGCGGTATCCGGACCTGATCGAGCCATGGAGATCGCTCCATCTTCATGGTTTACATGGGTTTGATTTGTCCGTTCCAGGTTGATTGGTGGAAATTGCTTATCTCTATATTCACGATTAATACCGCCTTGAATCACTTCGATCCATACATCATTGTCTGGTTGATTGTCTAATTTTACAGTTCGATAGAAACTGCCTGTGGAGTAAAATCCTTCATCCACATATTTTAGGAAATTAACCGAAGTGTTCGGAGCATTGACTGAATCTATGGCAACTTCTATATCGCCCAGTTCAGTTTGAATAACCACATGAATAAAATTATTTTGGTTAGAACATGAAATTGTATGAATGGATACAATCGAAACGACAATAAGAATGAAGACTTTGAATTTACACTGCATGACGTATTTCAAAATGAACCATTCTAGGCATTATTTAGCTCCTCAAAGTAATAATTCATTAAGCTTATTTTGATCTTCAAAATCAAAATTATTAAAAAAGCCCGGCTCTTAATTTTTGAACCGGGCTAAGTAACAAAGGATTGATTTATTTAAATTCCTAAAATTTCATTCACTGCTGAATCAATTTCTTCTTCGGTCATCTTGTGTCCATCTATCTTTTTGAGGATGTTACCATCAGGATCGTAAAAAACCATTCCGTGGGTTTTAAAACCTAATTCGGAAATTTCTACTTTACCCTTCTCATCCATAGCATTTCGGATTTCACAAGCCAATACTCCTTTATTTGTTTCTTCTAAACCATTCACGATGGTTTGTATCTTAGCGCAGAATGGTCAGCCAGGCATTGAATAATAAACCAAATTTGCTTTTAGTTGAGTAGCATCATCAACTGATTGCTCTTCACTTTTGGAACAACCAAAATTGATCATTAACAAATTAATGAAGAATAACACTACGAAAAATGATATTCCCATTTTATTTATTGATTTATTCATAGAACCTCCGGTTAATTTTATTGAGTATGAGTGGATTAGATGAATTAATTAAAATATTATTTTAGTTGCCACGGAATATTGAGTCCAAGTTGGCACAATTTGGCTTCTAACTCGGCTCTTTCTCTGTTCTTTTTAATTTGGCTTAAATCGGCTGGTAATAATCCGAATTCAACTGCAAGCTGAATGGCCTTGTCACTATTTCCTGCAATGACTTCTTTTAGGATAAAATGCTCAAGTCGAGAAAAACCGAACGAATGAAGACTGAAATCTAAAAATGCTTCCCAGGCAATTGGGCACCAAGGCTTGACAATTTCTTCCCCAATGACCTTAGCATAAACACGAATTTCTTCCTGAGCATGCTCATCCATCCTAAGGCTGAGAAAATGAAACAAATTGTACAAATCTATTTTCCAGTAAGCCTCCGTGTAGGTGGATAACGGCAAATCCTTGCGAGCTTGTTCCCTGGCTACTCCTGCTTCCAATCGTTCTTCATACGACTGACGAGATAAATTCTGTAATTCTGCTTCTTTTTTGCTTAAGATTTCCCCAGTCTGCGAATCAAGAAAACCAACGCTCCCCTGACGATTGCCTTTTGCCTGCAGCCGCCATTCATCCGGTTTAGTTGTTTGAGAAGCATCAATTGCAATGGAGTAGCGGGTTGAGTATTCATTTATATTTGCAGTACGATGTCTGATCCACTGCCGCCAGCAATCCATAGGTACTCGTACGTGAAATTTAATTTCACACATTTCGAAAGGAGTGGTATGCCTGTGGCGCAACAAATAACGAATCAATCCCCTGTCTTGCTGAATTTTTTTAGTGCCCTTCCCATAAGAAACACGGGCAGCCTGGACGATTGATTCATCAGATCCCATGTAATCAATCACGCGGACAAAACCATCATCCAATACTTTGAACGGTTTGCCTAAAATTGCATCAATTGCTTCGACGCTGAGCCGCTCATAGTTTTCTTGTTCAGTTGTTATGATATCATTTTTTTGGTTCAAATGAATAACCTCAAAGAAATGATTTGCTTAAAAAAATAGTATGGTTTTGAAGATAATTTTAGATGAGATGAATAGCAAGGATAAAAATAATAGAATAATCTTCTCTTCAAGAAAGGGAGCGAAAAGAACTATAATTTTCATGCAATAATTGTGTGATGAGAAAAGCCATTTCCAAACTTTGTGAATAGTTCAACCGTGGATCGCAATAGCTTGAATAATTTCTTTGAAGCTCCTCATCCGTAAGATTAACCGATCCGCCAATACACTCGCTAACATCTTCACCGGTAAGCTCAAAATGCACACCCGCAAGATAGGATTGGTTCTCAATGTGAATAAGAAAACTCCTTTTTAGTTCATCCAGAATAACTGAAAAATTGCGTGTTTTCAATTTTCCATTGCCAATGATTGTGTTGCCATGCATTGGATCGCAGCACCAAGTCACGACATTGCCTGATTTTTGTACCGCCTTAACTAAACCTGGTAGAATATCATCCACCTTACTAGCACCCATTCTGGTAATTAATGTGATTTTGCCTGGCTCATTGTCGGGGTTTAAGATGGAGAGTAATTTTAAAAGTTCATCAGCCGTGCAAGTAGGTCCGACTTTCATTCCAATTGGATTTGAAATTCCGCGAAAGTATTCAACATGGGCGCCATTAACATCCCTGGACCTCTCCCCAATCCACACCATATGAGCTCCCAAATTATAATACTTTTGTGATTGCGGATCTTTGCGAGTCATTGCTTCTTCATAACCAAGCAACAGCCCTTCATGGGAAGTAAAGAAATCAATCTTATTCAGGCTTTCTTTACGAGCGCCTCCGAAAGATTCCATGAAATCGATTGCGTCTAATATTTGAGCAACAATTTTCTGGTAATCCGGCCATTTAGGTGATTTTTCAATGGAATGCAGATTCCAGTTGTATGGATGATGCAGATCGGCAAAACCACCGTCAATCATTGCACGGATATAATTTAGTGTGGCCGCCGAATGATGATAACTCTGAAGTAACCTTTCAGGATCCGGAGTTCGTGCGGCAAGATTTGGTGTATAATCATTGACGCTGTCGCCAAGGTAACTTGAAATGAGTTGGCCGTCTACAATTTCAGTAACATTGGAGCGGGGTTTTGCGTATTGGCCGGCAATGCGCCCGATTTTGATAATTGATTTTCGTGCTCCATAAGTTAAAATAACACTCATTTGTAACAAAATTTTAATCTGGTTGGTTATACTTACTTCATTGCAATCAATAAATTTCTCGGCACAACTCCCTCCCTGTAATATAAATGCTTTTCTCTCTCCTGCCTTGGCAATTTGCTCTTTTAGTTTTACGACTTCCCCAGGAAAAACCAGGGCTGGATACGCGCAAATCGTCCCCAAAACTTTACCATATTTTTCAGGATCACTGTATTCAGGCTGCTGAAAAGCCTTGAATGATTTCCAACTGTCTGTTGTCCAGTTTTTCATTTATAAATAAATCTCTATATTGAATATTACAGAAAGATTAAAGTATAAGTAACTATATGAACAGAAATTATCGAAGTTCAATTTATTTTACACCTAATTGAATAGATGAAATTTAATTGCATATGGCTGAAAAGCAATTATTTTTTGGTATTCATTTTCAAGAAAATTCAACATGAGTAAGAAAAGTTTCCGGGAACATACGATTAAAATTATTCAGCACTTGACATTGATAATCTCCCTGGACTATATTGTAAAATTTCAGTTGATTTGAATCCATTATCTGGGAGGAAGAACCTGATGATCGAAATCAAAGATTTATATAAAACTTTTAAGTTGTCCAGAAAACAAAAAAGGGAAATGGGCAAGGGCTTTGAAGGTTCCACCATAGATGCTGTTGCCGGCGTCAGTTTCAAATGTGAACCTGGCAAGGTGTTTTCTTTGCTAGGACCCAACGGCGCCGGTAAAACCACAGTATTGCGAATTATAGCTACCATGTTGAAACCCACTTCCGGTAGCGTTTCCGTAGCGGGTTATGATGTAGTAAAAGACTCCCGCAAAGTTCGGGGCAGTCTGGGCTTTTTAACGGGAACAACCGGATTGTACGACCGATTGACACCCATGGAATTTATCAAATACTACGCAGACCTCAATCAAATGGACAAATCCATTTTTGTCAAACGGCGAGATGAAATCTTTGACCGGCTTGGAATTCACGAATTTGCAAAACGGAGAATTGCTAAGTTATCATCAGGCATGAAGCAAAAAGTGTCTATTGCCCGTACCATCATTCATGATCCGGATGTCGTGGTGTTTGATGAACCGACAACCGGCCTGGATGTAATCACTTCAAAGGAAATCGTTAGTTTAATTCGCGATTTTCGTAATGCCGGTAAGACTGTGATTTTTTCCACCCACATTATGTCGGAAGTGAGCTTGCTTAGTGATCAATTAGCGATCATTCACAAGGGTAAATTACTTTACAACGATAGTTATGAATATTTTACTAAAAATATGAAATTACGATCTTTGGAAGACGAATTTATCCGTTTAGTAGAGGAGGCATAATGAACACGATTTTGACTATCATTAAGAAAGAATTTATCGACACGATACGCGACCGCCGCACCCTCTTTTTCATGGTCCTCATTCCATTGCTTTTGATTCCGGTAATGATGGGAATATTTATGAAAATCAGTATGTCTTTTGCAAAGAAAGCTAAAGAAAAAACAATTACACTTGCCCTAATCACAAATGGGAATGCCGAAGAATTTGCACAAAAACTATCTGCACTCGACGATTTTAAAATTATTGCTGACATTCAAGTAGATAGTGTACAATCCTTTATTTTGAAGGATAGCATCGATGCCGCACTTATTTTGGCGGAAGACTTTGATGCAAAGATTAAAACTCATGAGGCGGGGGGAATTTCGATGTACTATAGATCCACAGTCGATGAAAATATTACGAGAAGAAGACTCCGAACACTTGTTGATGACTTTAGAGATGAGCTTCTAAAGAAAAGATTGGCGGAATTAAATTTAGATGAGAGCATTGTTGAAACCCTCGATCTAACTCAAATTGATGTCGCAAGCACCAAGGAAAAGGTAGGTAAACTTATCGGTGGAATGCTGCCATATATGTTTGTGATTTTTTGTTTCATGGGCGCGATGTATCCTGCAATCGACCTTGCCGCAGGTGAAAAAGAAAGAGGAACGCTTGAAACCCTCCTTGCATCCCCCGCCAGTAGATTTCAGATCTTGTTGGGAAAATTCACAATTGTTTCATTTGCAGGCTTTACTTCAGCCGCTCTGTCTATTTTGGGTATTTATATAGGGATTCGCCAGATTGGCGAAATACCGCCGGAATTTTTAAACGCTATTCTTGGACTACTCGAAACAAAATCTATTGTGATGGTGTTGTCTTTATTGTTACCCCTTACGGCTTTTTTTGCCGCCGTAATGTTAGGATTATCTATTTTTGCAAAATCATTTAAAGAAGCACAAAGCATTATTACACCCCTGAATTTTATGGTTATTATACCTGCTGCGATCGGATTGTTGCCTGGAATCGAGCTAAACTTTACCACTGCCTTAATACCGATCCTTAATATTTCACTTGCTACCAAAACAATTTTGGCAGGAACCATACAGGTAGAATATCTCGTCGTTGTTTATGCGTCGCTTTTTCTTTTAGCAGGAGTAAGTTTGTGGGCATGTTCAAAATGGTTTGGCAGGGAGCAGACAATTTTTAGAATGTGAGATGATAGAAGACCAGCTGTTTTTACCGTTCTTTTACAACCTCATATCCTGCTTTTTTCCAGGCAGTAATGCCGCCGGTTAAATTGGCAATGTTCTTAATCCCCTTGCTTTGTAGAAAGCTGCAGCCTATACTTGACCGGTCACCGCTTTTACAATGTAAAACAATTTTTCTGTTGCCAGGTAATCTATCCAGGTAATCCTCTAATCTACCCAAATGGATATGTTCAGCTCCGGGGATATGTTCAGTTTCATATTCCGATCTGGATCTAATATCTAATATTTGAACTTGATTATTAACGGCTAAATTTTGTAATGTTTGAGGCTCCACTTGCTCCAACTGCTCTAATGGGTTGCCACATTCACGCCAAGTTTTAACATCTATAAAATAACCAAGACACAGGTCCAAACCAACCCGGATCAATTTCCGATTTATAATGTCCGATTGATTTTCAAACGTTACCAAAACAAACGGTTTTGTGTAATCCAGGAACCAACCGGTCCAATTGCTAAATGATGGAGTATTTTGGATATTGATACTTCCCGGTATATGACCTCTAGAAAAAGTTAGTTTATCACGGGCATCGATCATCATCAATCCGGAATCAATCGCTTTATTTAATTCATCCAAAC
Source organism: candidate division KSB1 bacterium (assembly GCA_022566355.1). Lineage (NCBI taxonomy): Bacteria > Pseudomonadati > Candidatus Zhuqueibacterota bacterium. Next base: position 396 of record JADFJB010000131.1, on the reverse strand, counting down.
CAAGTTTTTTAAGACTTGGCAAACCTCCAAGTACATCAGGGCCCTGTTTATTTAATCTTTTCATGATTGAAAAATAAGCTGGCACTTCGGGTTGCCCATCCAATAAAGTCTCGACAAATTCCTCTTCACTTTGATCTTGCAAAGCCCAATTGACTAATTTCTCATATCCTACGGTTGTAGCAGGGACTGCTCCCAAAGCCTTACCGCAAGCTGATCCTGCACCATGTCCCGGTAATACCTGCACATGATCCGGCAAAGCAGAAAATTTTTTCAATGAATGGAACAACTGGCGTGCACCTGATTCCTGTGTTCCAACAATACCGGCAGCTTTCTCTAACAGATCGGGTCGTCCCACGCTACCGACAAATACAAAATCTCCGGAGAAAAACATGATCG
>JADFJB010000130.1 GCA_022566355.1 candidate division KSB1 bacterium | reverse complement strand
GAGTTTATCCAAAAGCCTAGCTGAAGGACTACGTCGAAATGACATTCTGTTAATTTTTCAGAAGTTTCATAATCAATCATTAAATTAAGGAGTTAATATGAGATCTCGGATAGTTGGTTTTATACTAGTTTTATTAACTTTCATTTCTTGTGGTAAGAAAGAGGAGTTGGAAAGATTAATATCCGGAAATATTGAATTAGAGAATGATATTCAACAAATGGAGAGTGATTTAAAAATGACGGACAAAAATGAAGCTAAAATTACTTTTTTAGTGAATCAAATGAAGGGTGTAAAAGCTCGGATCATAACCAATTATGGCAATATCGAAGTTAAGTTTTTTCCGGAATTAGCGCCGATTCATTGTTATTCATTTATCATCAGGGCTGAGTCGGGCTTTTACGACAATACACTATTTCATCGTGTGATTTCAGGTTTTATGCTTCAAGGCGGAGATCCAAATACTAAAAATGATGATCCATTTGATGATGGAAGCGGTGGCCCTCTAGTTGCGATGCCCCATGAGTTTAATTCAAAGAAACATGTGCCAGGAATTCTTTCCATGGCCAGGGTGGGTGATAAGTCGGCGGGAGCCGGCTCCCAATTTTTTATAATGCACGGTACCACACCAAATTTAGATGGAGATTATACGGTATTCGGGCAAGTTACCAAAGGCATGGATGTCGTCAATAAAATAGCCGCAGTTGAGACGGAAAAACAAAATCCAAGGTTGAAAGACAGACCTGTTAAGCCGGTTAAGATCCAAAAGATGGAGGTTTATCGATAACCCACTTTTTTAGAAGTTCAGCAAAAATGAAATAGATGAAATGGAAGAGGAGCGTAACAGGGAAATTATACCAGATACCAGATGCCGGATGCCGGATGCCAGATACCAGATGCCGGATGCCGGATACCAGATACTAGATTCCAGACGCCGGATTCCAGATGCCAGATATCAGAAGTGCCGTCCTAAAAAAAGTTGTCAATTAGTAGGGGTAGTTTTTCTTTCATTTTTTCTAAATCATTGTTAATTGCTCAGTTCTCACCGCGAACTGGTCACTGTTAACTGTTATTTGTTCACTGTTCATTGATCATTGCTATCTTAAGTTCCATAAAAGAAGTCCCTCCTATCGGGTTGAATCGATAAGGTTCGATTTCAGTAAAACCAAGTGATCGATACAATGAGCGAGCTATCTTCATGCTTGGTACTGTATCTAATCGCATCCGAAAATAACCGATTTGTTTAGCTTCTTGAATGATCTGTTCCGCCAACATTCTACTGATATCTTTGCCCCGGTGATTTGGATTTACATAAAGTCGTTTCATCTCACAAATCTTTTTATCTATCTTTCTCAAAGCCACACAGCCGATTGCTTTTTCATTTTCTCGAGCCAACAATAAACAACCGGCCGGCGGGGCATATATCGTATGTATTTCTTTAAGTTCGATATCAAATTCCTGAAAATCAAGTTCAAAATCCAGGCTTTCCGCATATTCCTCGAACAACAAACGTGCTTGGCGGAAATGTTCGCTTGTTGTTGCCTGGATAATCTTAATCATGAGGAGTCCATTAGTAGAAAGAAAAAACCGCCCGAACCTAAGTGGATCAGCGGTTTTATTATGAAATCCTAATCTCTAATTTCGAAGCCTGTTCCTGACTTGATCAGGAAACCTAAACAAGTCCTACTATCTAAATTCCAATATACAAACGAAAAAACGTAAATTCTTAAAGATATAATCACAATCAAAGTGTTTGTAAATTAACGTGAGTTTCGACATAAATAAATTCATGGTTTGACTCCGCTCACCATGGCTTAAATTCAGCAGCCTGAGCGGAGTCGAAGGCTGATAATTTCGCATATTTTCCCTAAGATTAATTATATCGAACTCACGTTAATTCAGATATTCGGATTTCGGATTTTTGCGCAATCACATGTTCATATCAGGCATTGCACTGGTGTTCCACATGTTGATGCTCATTTTCCAGGAACCATCTTCTGTTTGTTTCCAGATCGCGAGATATTTGCCATTATCATCCCCAGTGCTTTCTTCATCAGGTAATAAAACTGAAAGGGTATAATGTCCAATTTCACATGCCCGGTTACCCATAATACGTACTTCACTCAGGTTTAATTTGAAACTTGTCATTTCAGCGCCTGCCATCATTTGGGTAAAACCAGCTTTAATGGCTTCCATACCCATCATTTCAGGAAAATTGGGCGCCATTACGATTGCGTCGTCCGTATAGAAGGCAACGGCGGTTTCCACATCGCCATTCACCAGCGCCTCGCTAAATTTAGCATTATTTTCCTCAATAGCAGCTTGAACTTCAGCAACATCCAGTTCGCTGCTTTCCAAACCTGCGCACGCAAAGAAAGCGAAAGGAACTGCCAGCATTAAGAGAAAAGAAATTTTTGAAACTTTCATGATAACCTCCAAGGTTGATTTGAATTCCATTGACTTTTGTCTGAAAGGAAAAGTAATAATAAATTGGGAAATGGGCAAGTTAGAAATTAAAAAATTTTAAATAAATAAGGTATTACTCACTCCGGCAAATACTTCTTTGGAAATTTAGCTACAACCGTGTAGAGTGGATCCACAATATTTGAAACAGTGCTGGTGCCAACCTGGGAAAGAACCTGGTAGGCTTCCCATTTATCGAAACCGTAATCATCAACAAGCCATTCGATTAATTCCACATGAGCCAGGCGGAAAGCATCGATTAAAGGTCGGGCGCTGCCGGCGACCATGATATATTCTTCATCTTCGATACGCGGCCAATCGATGGGCTTGTTTTTGATTAGATCAAATTGAAGGATTACATCCATTGTGGTTTCCAATCCGGTACCGGCGATTTCTCCGTGGCCCTGCAACGCGTGACCATCGCCGAAATAAAAGTAAGCGCCGTCATGAAAAATCGGCAGGTAAACCGTCACACCTTCGCGAATCTCAGGGGCATCCATATTGCCGCCGAAATCGCCGGGCCACAATCCGGGAAATGACTCTTCTCCTTTTGGCGCCACAGCAACGCGACCCAACATGGGTTTGAGTGGTACTTCAATTTTCTTGAGTTTACTTTTAGGTAAATCTAACGATCCCATATTTCTATCTTTATTGATTCGCCAAAGATAGCGACTGCTAGGAATTTTAGGGTTGAGCATTCGAACCCGGATATCACTAGCCAATCCACCAAAATTAGGATTGATTCGTGCAGGCGCTAAATCGTGGTTGGGGCGTATTTTAATGAGTTTAATGACAAGTTGATCTTTAGTGGTTGCACCTTCGATTAGTATAGGTCCGACTTCTCCCGGCCATGCCCCGCCTTCTTCGGTATAATAGGGCCCCATCAACGTGTTACTAACCAGGATATCTCCGGGTTTAAGCTTCAATACGGGTTCCCGAACCTTGAATGCCTGATAACCAATTTTTGGAACGAATCGAATAGTATCCTGGGCGTGTACAGCAATAGTAAAAAAAGCAATGATGAAAAACGAAATGACTGATATACGAATGGGTTTCATTTTTAATCTCCTTTGATATTAGCTTTGAATTTATTGATTTCAATTAATCTTTTGTGCATGGAAAGATTGCACATTTGTAAAAGACAACAATTGCAAACACGAGTAATGAGATAAATTTCTTTGGTTTCATATAATTTCCTCCGGAAGCAGTATTATAAAACTAGTTTTCTTCAAATGATTAAGTGTTGAATGGTTATAAAAAAGTGACTTAGAAGAAGATGCAAAATGGGGTGGAAAAAGTCAAGATGTAATTAAGTTTTATTTTGACGAGATAAAATGATTTTTTAAGGAGCATCAACACGGTTGATGCGTTCCATATAATAATTACTAAACCCTATTAAGGAGGTCATTGTAGACTATCTTCAACTCTAAAATTTTCAAACACCAACTAACAATAAGTTGATTTAGTTACAGCAAAGAGGAAATGTGTTATGTGTTTTTTGGCGTGAATCAACCGTGTTGATGCAAAAACCTTAAATGACAAAAGCATTTTCACAAATCCACACTATTCACATACCATTTTATTCAATTTTCTTTGCAGGCATATTTTGTCCATTCTGATGCAATGTCATGCTTTCTACTTGACCAGAATCTGCGAGATCGAAGGTCATTTGTACTGGAAATGCCTTGGAGAAAAATTTGGTTTCTCTTTCTGCAAATATTTCAAATGCTGATTGTCCGGTAGCCTGGGCTTTAAGCTGGTTGCCCTCTAAAGAAATTGTTATTATAAAATTCGGTTTAAGCTCATATTTTCCGACATACTTTTGCAAAATCTCTGCAGAGAGTGTCATTTCTTTACCCAAATCCGGGTCAACTTCAACTCCCAGTTCCGCCAGCATTTCTTTACCACCTTCATTTCGAGGATTCAACTGCACAGATTTTTGGTAATTTTTTATGGCTAGTTTCTTATTGCCAATTTTCTTATAAGCCTCGCCAAGGCTGTCGTAGGTATTGAAAGCATCCGGATAAGCTTCCACATTCAGTTTAAAAATAGCTATCGCCGTTTCTAAATCATCGTTGTTCAAAAGTTGGTATCCCAGGTTGTTCAGCTCTCTTTCAGAAAAGTCATAAGAATCTGCTTTTTCTTTTTTAAGTTTACTATAATGGCTGATCGCTTTTTCGACTCCTTCTTTGTTTATGATGGGCATTAATTCTTCCGCAATGGGCATCTTAGGATCTTCAGTAGGTTCTCCATATAGAATATTGACAATCCCGTTCATGATCTTGCCATTACTATTTCCGGAAGTGTTGTCCATGATAATAATTGCATGTTTGTCATCCACAAGTCGGCGAAAACCGGTGCTGAATCCGTGAATACCGCCGCCATGTTCAATCACATTGATAAATTTATCGGTTTTTCCAATTTTTTGCTGCCGGATAATCCAGCCATAGCCATAGTTCTGCAGATTTGGCGTAAACATCAATTTCTTGTATTTTTGGTCTTTAAAAAGCTTTTCCGTATAAAGGATTTGATTCCACTTAAACAGGTCTTCTACTGATGAATACATCATTCCGGCAGAGTAGGGAAGTGTGGTGTCTAGATATTGAGCAACTTGATATCCGCCAAGTACTTTTTGATATCCGGAAGCGCGCTTCTCAGTTATTATTTTATAGTGCTCATAGCCGGTATTCTCTAAATGCAATGGATCAAGGATTTGCTCATGAAGAACTTTATCGTACCGTTTACCAGCTACTTTTTCGATAATTGCGCCAAGAATAAAATAGCCTGAATTGTTATAACGAAATTCCGATCCGGGCTCGAACTCAAATTCCATCTCGGAAAAAACCGATAGAAGTTCTTCAGGTTCATAGGGGTTACGGCTTATGTCCTTAAAAAAATTTGGGAGTCCTGTATAACTTGGGATACCTGATGTGTGCGTAAGAAGATGATGGATGGTTACTTTATCACCCTGGTTTTTTGGATAATCCGGAAGATAATCGGTAATTTTACCATCCAGACTTATTTTTCCTTCTTCGACTAATTTTAATATCAGGATTGCTGTGAATTGTTTCGTGACGGAGCCAATACGGAATATTGTGTCGGGTTTGTTCGGAATCTTCCACTCCATGTTTGCATAACCAAAACCATTTTTGTAAATGACTTTGTCGTTTTCAGCGACTAATACCGAGCCGTTAAACAATTGCATGTCATAATATTTTTTTACGAATTCATGAATCAACTTATCCTTTCCATCTGCATAAGCATTTTGTGTAAGGACAGGAAAAATCAGTAAGATGGAATAGATTTTTACCAGAATTGTCAGTCTTTTTATCATTTTGTACTCCTATCCAGAGGTTTGATGACTTTTGTTGAATAATGCCCGAATGAAAACACCCTCACCTGTCATTCCCGTATGATTTTAGCGAGAATCTACCTTCTTAGATCATTATGATTCTGGCTCAAGTTAAGCAATGAGTCCAAATAGTGCAAGACAAAGTAAAAAGATCCCCGATAATCCCGCCCAGCAGGCTGTCGCACAATGCGCAATATCATTAAAATGTCATTCTGAGCGCCAGCGAAGAATCTTGCTGGTACAGCCCTTAATAACTTGATTATACTAGAGTTACAACGAGTTTCAATCAAGATCCTTCACTCCGCTTCGCTCCGTTCAGGATGACAATTCCAGGCTTTTTGCCTATTCTGCGACAGCCTGCCAGGCGGGACGGGGATAACATTTTGGGTAGTTCTTGGAAAACCTGAAAATATAGAGGGTATTACAAATTATGGATTTTGGTTCATTCACAAATAACCTTATTAGTATGAAATTAAAAACAATAGACAGAAAATATCTAAGATTGTTGCAAATTATTTTAGTTTTTATCGTGTGAATTTATGAAGTAAAAATATCAAATTTGAATTTACTTATTGTTCTTTTTTTGAAAAAATCCAATCCCAATGAACACCTCCTTTATCAATCACATATCCCTTATTTTCGCGTAATAAAAATCCTTCGTCCACCAATTTCTTCGCTTCTTTTTTGATTTGCAAAAGATGTGCTTCTTTTGAAGGATACTATATGCTGCCTTCATCAGTTGATTGGCCGTAAATTGCCGGCACCGCAACGTCGTTAAGCCGCAGATAAACGCCTAGTTGAGCCCGATGATGGATATTATGATTCATAACAAAATTTCGTAAGACGGCAACCCGGCGAAGTTCAAAAATTACTTTTCCACCGGAAAGAAGAGTCCAGGAGGAAAGTAAATGCTCATCGCTAGCATCGGCAATTACGGCTAGTGCATCTGTAATATTCTTATCAAACCGATCAAGGGTTTCGTGGCATGAAGTTGCGGGTAATGTCTTTGATGGCGGTGCATAAGGAGAAGGCTTTAAATCCAGTGAGTCTTGATTGATGGCATGCATAGCCCCGGTCGGCAGATTTGCCAGGTGTGCCGCCAATTCTATCATAGTCCATGATTTTTTGTGAAGTCTCCAATCGAGTTTGTCTTCCGGAATTCGTTCGAGAGACTTTCAAGTATTTGCCATTTCATGGTCGAATTCAATCAGTAAATTATTGTTTATTTTCATAAAAATAACCTTTATCTTGGGATTTAAAAATTATACTGCGGCAATGAATCGATTGAAGTCGTGTGTAGAATAAATTAGAAATTCCGGATTAGTTTTCAAACATCAAATTATTGCCCAAACGCAGGGAACATTGAAACAGCGTACCCGGCAAAAACTCCGAGTCCATTTTCAATATTATTGTAAACTTGAATCGGGGTTGAGAATGGATTTTCTCCATGGTCTTCTTGAAATTTAGTTGATTTCATGTAATTGTAATAGGATTCGGAAACTGAAAGAAGCATAATATGCATCTTTGCCAGTGGCTCAACCTGGTGTGGATAGGTTTTTAGTATTAAACTATAATTCTTACCTGAAATTAATGAATCATCGAAAAGAGCGTCACCGGGATCGACACCACCCAGGTCCTGAAAAAGCAGATCATCTGATTCAAACCAAACAGGGTGTAATTCGCCGCTACCATTTGTATCTTCTGAAATAACCAAAACCTGGTAATAATTTTTTTCATTTGGTGGATCTGAAAAACGGACAGTGACCTTAAATGGATATGAATTGATGTCGGTTTGAACCGAACTGATTTGGACGGGTTCAGGAACATAATCCGATGCGACGATTGGATCGAAGCCGGGTGCCGAAGCTTGTAATGTATATGTACTGCCAATATTAGGTGTCTCGTTCGCCAGTGAACGATAAATGCCATCGTGCCCATGTGTGAGTGAAGCGACTAGATTTTCCCCATCGAATATCTCAATGGTAGCATTGGTTATGGCTCTATTCGATTCTCTATCCAGGCTGCTTTTACTTTTATTTAACTTTACTTCCCAAAGGTGGTCAGGGCTAAAAAGACTATTAGCCACCAGGACCGGTTCATGCTCCGGCAAGTCGACTTCTACGATCGTTTCACATCCAATAATTGTAAACAGCGCTAGAAAAATCCACGCTATCTGTACTGTTTGAATTGAATTATTTTTATAAATTGTCATATTCATTCTCTTGAGTAAACCTATAATCCTCGGCTATAACTTATTGCAGGAATAATTGGAAACAAGCTTGCCTGTTTTACAACCGGGTTACCTACCTGGTCCGTCGAGAAGAAGTAAAAGAAAGGATTCTTGCGGCTGTAAGCATTATAAATACCAATTGTCCAGACTCGACGCTCATTACTATCTTTTCGTTTAATAAACCGAATCGCTAAATCCAGGCGATGATAAGATCGCATTCGTACTCCGTTTCTATCAGGTAAATAATCAATTAATCCATCAAAAAATCTGAAACTGTTCGGTAAAACTGCAGTGGGATAGGTTGCCTCCGGTATTGATATCGCATTCCCTGTGCCGTAAATCCAGGTTCCGGACAATTCCACACCCCTGGATAGTTGATGATTGAAGACTATAGCAATATCATGACGCCGGTCGTAGCGATATGGGTAACGTTTGCCAAAATTCAAATTTTCAAAAAGCCTGTCAGTCCAGGAAAGTGTATAACCGAGCCAACCGGTGGTACGTCCTCGTTTTTTTTGAACGAAGATCTCCAGACCATAGGAGCGGCCTGATCCGACTTCGATCTTATTTTGCCAGTCGGTATCTAATCCAAGGAATTCTGCGCCATCTTTATATCCAATTAAATTGTCCATGGTTTTGTAGTAGGTTTCGATGCTGAGTTCATATTGTTTGTCCTTCAGCGAACGAGCCAAGCCAAGAGCGATCTGTTTGCTTCCTTGTGGTTTTACTTTATTTGTTGCCGGCACCCACAGGTCTGTTGGCAGCCCGATTCCGGCATTGGAGAGCAGATGGATGTACTGGCTCATGGTGGCATAAGAAGCTTTGAGTGCCCAACTACTTACCATGAATCGTGCGGATAAACGAGGTTGCAGTGAAATATACTGCTTGCCTTCGGTTGAGAATAGTGAAGAATGAAGCCCAAGGTTGGCCTTTAATCTGTCAGAAAACCTAAGATCATCTTCAACATAAAAATTTGTTTCGATGGCATTTTGTTCCTGGGTGGGTGCAATGAGAGTATCCAATGCAGTGATATTTAAACCCGCTGCTTTAAATTGTGCTGCACCCGGACTAAATTTATGGCTTGTGGCGGCACCACCGAACTTAATGTAATGGCTTGGGTTGGGCCGGAAGTCAAAATCAATGCGGGCACTCCAATCTTCGATGCCGGAGATATACTTGAGAAGGTAAGATTCCGATAAAATGCTGCGATTTTTAGATTCTTCCTCGACCTCAACCGTAAAGCGATATTTACTGTAAAGCACAGTTGTGTTACTAAACAATTTTTTATTAAAGAGTTTATTCCATCTAAGAGTGGAAGTTATATTGCCCCATCTTAGGTTACCGTTTTCTTGGGATGTCTCCCCATTTAAAGTCTCTTTACTTCGGAAGTAAAATTTATCCAGACCGGCATATAGACTTAAATAAAGCCGATTTTTGTTTGATAACATATGATTCATCTTCGCATTCAAATCAGTAAAGTAGTATCCACCATTGTCATCCTTATCGAGGAATGGTTTTGCTATTAGGTCTGCATACGTTCGCCTTGCTGAAATGATATAAGATGAATTGCCTTTTTTTAGCGGACCTTCCAGCATAATCCGGGAAGCAATCATCCCTATCGTCACTTGTCCATTAAATTCCTGGTTGTTGCCTTCCTTCATGTTAATTTCAAGCACGGATGATAACCGGCCGCCAAATCGAGCTGGAAAGCCTCCTTTTATGAGCTTAATATTTTTTACCGCATCAGAGTTGAAAATAGAAAAGAAACCAAAAAGATGGGATGCATTATAAACCGGGGCGCCGTCAAGTAAGATAAGATTTTGATCAGGTGATCCACCCCGCACATAAAGTCCGCTGCTTCCTTCGGACCCGGATTGCACACCTGGCAATAGCTGGATCGATTTGATCACATCCACCTCACCGAGCAATGCCGGTACCGTTTTAAGTTGCCGGATCGGAATCTCAATGGTGCTCATTGCTGTCCTTTGTTCGATGGATTCCAGGTTGTCGGCAATTACAGTAATACTGTCCATAGCTATCGGGCTAAGTTTCAATTCAATATTCAATTGGTAATCTTGTCCGGTTGCTAATCTTCTTTGCCAGCGTTCATATCCGATATAGGATACCACCAGCAAGATGGAATCTGCTACCGCATTTTTCAATGTCAGACTAAAGAAACCGTAAACATTGGTGGTCGTACCGACGTTTAAATCCGGGTCAAAAAGATTCGCCCCGATTAGTCTTTCTCCGGATTGGGAGTCCTGGACATAGCCATTAACCGTGAATTCCTGGGCGATGGCAACTTGGCCTGTAAATAGAGTTAGAAATATGAAGAGATTAGAGATTTTCATAAATAGTTGATAGAAAGCTAATTTTGTTCAGTTCATATATATAAGAAATCTACAAAACTTAGTTCCCTAATAAATAATGAACCTGGATTATTCACAAATTTTACACCTGATAGTGTAGCTGTTTTTTCTTTTTTGACAGGATTAACAAGATATACTGGATTTTTATCCTGATAATCCTGTTTATCCTGTCAAAAAAAGTTGAAAAGTAATAATGATAAAATCAAAGAAGAATGGAAAATTCTAAGCAGCTTAGCAAAGCTATAACTGGTGGAGTAGTGCCTTAACGCTATTTTTATTTGAAATTTATCTAATTTGAGTATTCTTTAAAAGAATCTTTTATGAAAATCATAATATCCATAAATTCAATAGGTTATAACCAACCTTGTAGAATCCTGATTATTGTTTTTGTTTATGTCCTTTTTGGTTGACAGTTATCGAGATATATCCTAAATATTGGAGTGTTTGAGCCATCCCACAAGCTTCCGTAACTTCACACATTAAACGATTGCTTCGCCATTCCGCAGTTTACGGTATCGGCCACATGGCCAGCCGGGGACTGGGTTTTTTATTATTGCCATTGCATACTAATGTAATTGCGACCGGGGAATATGGTAAAGCTGCATTGATATTTTCATTTCTGGCATTGATGAATGTGATTTATGGTTATGGAATGGATGTCGCTTACTTGCGTTTTGTTGCCCCGGAAAATGACCTCAAAAAACAAAAGGTTTTATTTAGTACGGGTTTGATTTCCTTATTAATCACATCGGTCCTTTTTACAGGGCTTTTGGTGGTTTTCGATCAAACGTTCTCAATAATAATCTTCAGATCAGAAACAGAAGCAATGTTGATTTTATTAAGTGCCGGCATACTGTTATTTGATTCCTTGACTTTAATGCCATTTATGGCGCTGCGCGCTAAAGAAAAATCTATACCTTTTGCAGTTTTAAAAGTCATTAATGTTGTGCTGAATATTGCAGCGAATATCTTGTTTATTGTGGTTTTAAAGAAAGGTGTGGCAGGCATTTTTTGGGCCAACCTGGTGTCTTCTGGTTTAACTTTCCTTTTCTTATTACCAATCATTTTCCGGTATTTTATTTTGAAATTTGACACTGCCATTTTCAGTAAGCTCATCCGCTTTGGGTTACCCTATATATCTTCCGGGTTGGCTGTGGTTGCGATGAATATTATTGACCGCCCGATCATAGAGCGCTTAACTGATCTGGAAACCACTGGTATCTATAGCGCCGGTTATAAATTGGGGTCTTTTATGGCGTTGTTCATAGCTGCTTTCCGTTTTGCCTGGCATCCTTTCTTTCTTTCCACTTCCAAGCAGGCAAATGCCAAAGCTGTTTTTGCGCGGGTTTTGACGTATTTCATGTTGTCTTGCTCAATAGTCTTCCTGGGAGTCTCACTTTTTGTCGACGAAATTGTACGTTTTAACTTATTTGGCTACAGTTTATTTGGAGAGAAATATTGGGCCAGTACCAGTATTATTCCGTTAATTCTGATCAGCAATATCTTTTTTGGAATGTATGTTAATTTTTATGTCGGCGTATTTTTGGAAAAGAAAACCTTGATTATAGCATGGGTTACCGGCATCTCAGCCGGAGTGAATATCCTGTTAAATTTTTTGTTGATTCCGTTTTTCGGCATGTTGGGAGCAGCATGGGCGAAAGTGATAGCCTATATTGTGCTTGCTTATCTCCTTTACATAAAATCCAATCCACTTTATCCTATTCCTTATGAATGGGGCCGGGTCACTAAAATTTCAGTACTTGCTTTGGGTATTTTTCTTGTCCAAATCTATTTCTTGCAATGGGAGAATATTTTTCTTAAAATTGGCTTAATCCTGGGATTCTTTTTATTCTTATTGGCTTCCGGATTTTTAGATCGAACCGAGAAAACCAGGATTCGTAAATTTTTTAAAAAGGATCATGGAACAACAGCTTAAAAAGCGTGACGGTTTATTCGTTTTTATTAAGAAGTCGGGGCCAATTACCCGGAAGAGAAGGTCGTTTATGCAGGGTTGCGTGGCAGATTGCGAAAGGAATTTATCGCGCTCTATTTGGCAGATGCAAAAGGGAGGTTCCTGGATATCGGTTGT
>JADFJB010000129.1 GCA_022566355.1 candidate division KSB1 bacterium | reverse complement strand
TTATATGGATTTAGGCTTATAAATTTGACAGGCTTTGCAGCTTTAGTTTTGCTGGTTAGTTCATCTACCTTACTAATTAGTGTCTGAACGAAAACTAGGCATTTGTCATTTCGACGGAGCGAAGCGGAGGAGAAATCTTTTTCATAAAAGGATGCTAACATATTAGAATTATAGAAACTTATAAGATTTCTCGCATTCACTCGAAATGACAATGAGTGGTATGGGCAAAGAGTTTTCGGTCAAACACTAATTAGCACTTTAGCATCGAATGGCTTAGCAAGATAAGCATCAGCACCAACTTCCCTTCCAACTTTTTTGTCTTTGGTTTCATTTTTTACAGAAAGGAGGATCACTGGAATATTTTCATATTCTTTATCGAATTTCAGTGACTGGCATACGGAAAACCCATCAATTTTTGGCATTATAATATCGAGTAAAATCAAATCCGGTTTTAAAGATCTTGCCATTTTCAAACCGGCTTCACCATCCATTGCTGTGTATATATCGTATCCTGCAAATTCGAGACAAATTTTTAAACTGATAAGAGTCGTCCATGAATCTTCGACAATCAGTATTTTCTTTTTTTTCATATTTTTGTCTTTACATCAATATTGCTTTTTACATATTGATGGATTTCATGGTTACAATGGAAAAACATTTCTTTATATATTGTCATGCTATAAATTTATATAATCAGAATCATATACATTACCGATATTTAATTTATAGTCAAATGTCGATTATTAATAATTAGTGAGTGTTTTTGAATATAATATTGAAATTTTGTTTGGATCAAAAAAAAGTGGCAGGGGCCAGGAGAGTTATATTTATGAAGAAGCTAATCGCTATCTCAATAGTTTTGTTGCTTGCAGCAGGAAATGTAAGCTCCCAACAAACTCATCACGGAATTGGATTTAACCTGGGAACAAACCTTTTCTTTGGTGATTATTCCGATATTCCGATTTCAGCCTCCAGGTTCATGCCCAATGTTGGTTTATACTATCTCTATCAAATGTCCCCAAAGCTTGCTTTAAAATTTCAGGCGGGATATGGACAAATAAAGAGCGTACTTAGAAAGGTTTCTTTTGAAACTTCTATGATCCCGGTGGAAGTGACAGGTATGTTTTCTCTTTCCGGTTCGAAAAATGATCGATTTATAACAGCCGGACTAGGTCTTATTGATTTTCCGGGTCATCACTCTTCCTTGTTTAGTGGAGTTTTTGTTTCAGGAGGTTTTGGGATAAATGTTGTATTGAATTCAAAATTCTCTCTTCTCTCCACTGCAGATTATAGATATACCAGCGAAGATTGGTTTAACGGTGTGGCTGGAGGATTAAAAGATGGATATTTCAGCATACAATCCGGGATAAACTATCATTTAGGTAAAGGAAAGAAGGAATTCGAGAAAAAAGACAGTGAACAAAAATACAGAATTATTGCTGAAATACCTAAAATAGATTTTTCCCGGGCAAAAGACATCGCCCAAAACGATGTATACCAGGACCTGGAAAAATTACATTTACAATTAGAAAGCATCGAGATAGAAATCCAGGAGAAAACTATTCGAATTGAAGAAGTTAAGACTCAGTTAGCAGAACTAGATAGTAATATCAGCGGATTAGAATCACAATTGGCAAGACAAAAGTATTATGCAGCGCTTAATAAATTTAAAGCGAAAAATTATCATGAAGCTATCGAAGATTTTGAAAATCTCTATGAAAAGTATCCCGAACACCGCCTGGCGAGTAATTTTGTTTATTGGATCGGAGAATGTCATTTTGCCTTGAATGAATATAAACTCGCAGCCACGGCTTTTGAGAATGTCGGTAATTTCTCTGCTTCTAACAAGTTTGATTACGCATTATTCATGGCCGGACGATGCTATCTTAAAATGGGAGAGGGGGGTAATGCGGCCAAGAAATTTAAGGAGCTTATAGAACACCATCCGCAAAGCGCCCAAGCGAACAGGGCTTCCAGTCTGATTCAGAAGGGTGCTATTCCCTATCCATAGTCCGCTAAGAAGCCAAATTTTGGTTTATGTTTTGAAAATCAGATTTCGCCCCTTAACGTTTGCTGACGAGCAGTTTGAATTTTTCGTGTAGACGAAAAAAACAGGACGATAGAAACCCCGCAAATTAAAATCCAGACCATAAAATGGAGGTCAACTCCTGTCTCGGCAATCGGGCGTTTTTCAAATTTGCCGGCAACATCCGACCACCAATATGAGAAATTGAATATATCCAAAATCGTATGGGCAATTATACCAGGTAATAGAGAACCGGACGTATAGGCCAGGATTCCCATCATTGCGCTGGCTGCAAAAATATGGAAGAGCATTGGCCCGGCCCATGCCTGGTGGAGATGTGCAAGCAGAAATACAGTTGAAACAATCGAAATTCCAACCACAGGACCATAACGTCTTTCCAAAGGAACCTGCATGTATCCTCGAAAGCCGGTCTCTTCACAGATACCCGCCACTAAAGATGCCATCACAATTCCCACCCAGGCTGCCCAAAGTGGTATCGCATCGAAATTATATTCCAATTTAAAAGCTTCTGCTGGAAATTCGATGATTCGGAAGGTTACCACAAGCCCGGATTGAAAAACAACCACAAAAAGTAATGCAGCCGCCAGACCCCACTTCCAAACCTCTGGCGACAATTTTACAGCTCGAAAATTATTTCTCCTTGAGTCTGCAGTGGTTTTAGGCCACCAGTTGCCACTAAAATACTTCCAATATAACCATAATATCCCAAGCATTAAAAACATAGACCATGGCCCTGGTACAATAGTCAAAATAGTTACCCAGGCTCCGACCCCAATTGTATTGACAAAAAATCCCAGCAATATGGCCCGGATTAAGATAGGTAAACGCTGCCAAAACCTGGAAGCGGCGGAACCTGAAGTTTGAGTTTGAGTTTCCAAATTTGCCATTGGTTTTTTCCTTCCTAATCAAATTTCACAAACATTGTCATTCAAGTAAAGGTTGTTAGGATTCAATTTGAGAAGTAGTACGGAAAGAAAATTTTGAAGTTTGCAGGTTACCGACAAATGGTTGAATTCAGATGATCAATGGATTTTACCGGAGGATGAAGCGGGATTCATTTTGATGGACATTTATTTTTGATTTATTCAGTTTGTTGACTCATTGTTGTTAAATTTGATTCTTGAAATGATTTTCTCATCTTACGAGCATAAATTTCGCTCAAGTCGAAATGGAGCTGTTCATGATCCAAAACACCAGGGTTTTTGTGGTTTTCTCTAACCCAGGATTTATTACAGTTAAAGATATTCGTAACCCAAATTTTGGCTGGAGCAGATAGTAGAACTCTATTAGAATGATATCCTATTCCGCAGTAGGTTATGGCGGCAATATTTTTGAACGAATCCGGCGGTGCAATTGCTTTAAAATCTTCCCATTTTAGTTTGCGATCCCGGCTCCAATGTATTTCCGTTTCATATTTCCTGAAATCTTCAACCTTGTATAAATCCGCTTTCATCCTATCGCAACTGTTTCCGGAAACAGGAAGTTTATGTTCTGTTATTTTTATAATATTGGCGCCACTTTTCCTGGCTTTTATTTTGAATATTTCAAGGATCTCATGATAGCTGCAATTTGCAGAAATTCCGCCGTCGTTTATTGAACTCACCTTAATTCCGTCACCAGGGGCTTTTTGGTCAACAGTTATAATCACAATAGGTTCATTGGATTGAATTGAAGGAATTTGTTTATTGTTTTCCGAAATTGGAAGGTACGACAAATTGAATGATAGAATCGGGAATGATAAAAATAAAATGACTTGTTTTATTGCTACGATTTCATGATTGCGTTTCATTCGTTGTTATCCCATTAATCAGGAAAATCATGGGCCATATTTTGTCTAGGACATTCAATAATCAAAAGAATTGAGGTCAATATTTGGACTTAAAATAATTAACCCGCACTATTCATGAATTTTTGCCACAAAGACTCTAAGTCACTAAGAATATTAAAGTTATAAAGAAGATTACTATGAACCAATTTTCGGTCAATATAAAAAATCAATCTTTCTTAACCTTTATTTTTTAAAGCTTTGTGTCTTTGAGTCTTGGCGGCTATAAATTATCCAGGTTAATCCCTTTTTGCATGATTTCTTCCCTGGCAATCTTCAATATCACCATTAAATTCGGGATCATGAATTCTCAAGTAATCCGGATACCATTTTTAAGAATTTCATTCGCAAATGGATTCGTAGTATTGAAATCTGATTCTTCAAATGGGTGAGGCTCAATTCTTGTATCAAATTTTCGACTTATTTTCATCAATTCTACTTGGGTAGTAAAACTGTTAGGCAGTGTATCCATAACTATTGCCAAATCAATATCGCTATCTTCATTATATTTACCACTAACGTAAGAACCAAATAAATAGGCTTTTTGGACAGTGAATTTATTATTTCTTAAGTAGTTAACATATTTTTCCGCTATTTTAATAGCAACTCTTTGATCCATTTTCTTAATCCTGCAATTTTGTTAATCCATTCTTCTGTATATTCTTTAGTACAGGTTTAATAAAAAGCTAATTTGTAATCATCATATCTTGTGCGAATATTAAAAGCAGTTATTGTTACCAGGTTATCTTTTTGTGTTTCACTTAATTGTAGTTTTGATTTTTCGGCAAGAAATAATAAATTGTGAGTAAATGGCGGTTGGTTATCAATATGTTTTACATAATAAGCTTTTAGCAGCTTTTCAATAACCAGATGCCCAATAAATAAAGCCCAGTGATAATCCCCTTTTTCGAATAAATGCTCCAAAGTTGTAAAATCTCTATTAGAACTATTAATCCAATATTCTAGTAAATCAGTTTTTTCCATAATTTAATTTTTTGAGTTTTCATGTTTCGAGTAAAGTTATAATTTCTCTCGCGAACAAACAATTTTTTTTAATTTGTGGGAAGGAAGTATTGGCTGGATAGACACTCATTTTATCATATTTTGATGGGATACTTTTGTAACTTAGACCTTTCCAATTGTTTCACACAAAATCTAGACATATTGAAATGTTTTTAAGGCGGTGGTCAAGTTCCCTTTGAATGAATTTTGCGAATAACTCGATTGCCAAAGTCTGCAACATAAATATTCTTTTGTGCATCTACTGTTTCGGATTCATAAAATAATCAACGTAGGTTACTCTTTTTTAATCCGGGTTATCATGTTGATCCTGTCGAACTATAGAGCCACAGCATTCACAGAAAACACCGGCGGCAGCCAATTGGCCAGCATATCCCAGGAATCACCATCATTGAGACTGTATAAGATTTGTCCGGTGCTGGTACCAAAATAAATTCCAGCCGCATCACAGTCATCGGCGCACATGGCATGACGGTAGATGTTCAAAAAGGCATTCTTCTGCGGAAATCCATTGGTTAGCTTTTGCCAGTTTTCACCGCGATTACGGCTGCGGTAGACCGCCAGTTCACCATTAACCGGGCAGCGAAATTCAGGCCCTTCTTCCGGAATAACGTAGATTGTGTCCGGATCATGAGGATGGATCAACAACGGAAATCCAAACCGGGACGGCAATCCTTCATTAATGTCGATCCATTCTTCGCCGCCATTGTCGCTACGATAACATCCGCAATGGTTTTGCTGATATAACACTTCTGGCTTACCTGGATGACTTTCCATGTGATGTACACACTGCCCCACTTCCGGGAATTTATCCGGCAAGAAATCTACCAGAACTCCTTTATTCCGGGGCTGCCAGGACTCGCCGCTGTCTTCGCTATAAAATGTTCCTGCAGCGGAAATTCCGACATGTATTTTTTGCGAATCGCTAGGATGAGGGCAAATACTGTGAACCATCAAGCCTCCCTTACCAGGAAACCATTTTTCGCGAGTGGAGTGATGGCTGAGTCCTTTTAATTCAGACCAGTTCTTGCCGCCATCCTCGGTTTTGAACAATGCGCCGGGATCGACTCCGGCATAGAGCACTCCCGGATGATTATCACCACCCGGAATAGCACACCACACTCGTTTTACTTTCCGATCCGATCCCTCCTCGAAACGTACATCCTGCTCCGCTTCAGTCCAGGTTTCACCCATGTTAGTGCTGTAGCGAACTGTTGGGCCCCAGATATCAGAATTAATACTGGCATAAATGGTGGGCTCATTTCTTGTATCGCAAAATATGTGGTGTACGTCAACTCCCCGGTGAAAAGGACCTTGTAACTCCTATTTTTTGCGATCTGGATCACTGTTAAATATAAATGCTCCTTTATGTGTTCCCACGAATAGATGAACTTTTTTGGAGCTAAACATGGTGATTGTTCCTTCAATTATTGATAAACTAGAGTACACTCATAAACATTTGGGAATGACAAGTTATGTAAATATTTTACTTTGTGCCTTTGTGCCTGTGTCACTCTGTTACTCCTTTTCACATCATTCCAATTGCACAATCCATTCCAATGGGTGAACCTGGAGGTGGTTGCAACGGCTGTGGAATATCAAACTTTGCCGGATCTTCCAGAAATTTCTTGATTTCCGCCATCGCATAAAGCATGTGTGCCTTTTGACCGCTGTCACCAACCGAACTACTATTGGCATCCAGCCAGGATTTTAAATCAACCAACTTTTGGAAAGCAACAGCACGTACTTGGTTAGAGGCTCGATCGTTTGCCGTCAATGACATCATTGTGTGTAAAATGACCGAATCCACTACTCGCTGAACTTCTGCTTTTAAACCTTTCTGCCTGGGCGCTTTCCAGGTAGCTGCAATAAGCCGGTCGACCACTTCGGAAAAATCTGGATATTGATTGTCCCGGGCATGGAATTCAATTAGTCTTGCCGCACGGTTGGAGTTGAGGATCATCGTTGCGGTCATATTTGCAGCAGATTCAGCAGCTGCTAATGGATCGAAAGAGGGGCTTGTTCGAATATTAAATACTTCCCGGTGCCGGCCATAACCAGGACTGCGCGGTGGAATGAGAGACAGGATATTTTCCGGCAGCGTTAAAGTTTCCGGATCCAGGGTTTTCAGCAGTGCATCCAACGCTTTACGTTGTTCCTTCGCTGAAATCATTTCCAGTACCTTTTGTCCGTCGCCTCGCAATGCATAAGTGTAGTACAAACCACCCAGCACTTTGGCGGTGGCTTCCAGTTGGTAACGGTGAAACAGATATACCGGCACCAGAACTTCTTCCAGGGTTGTCATGGGCGCTCCCACTGGAATATTGTGATCTGAAAATCGCTGCAACGCCACTTTGCGAACCTGGAGTACTCTTTCCAGTTCTTGCGACGCATTGTGATTATTGTCCCATAAATGAGCAATCGGATGAGCGCCGCCAGCTGGTCGTGCATCTGAATCGGAAATAAAGATCAATCCATCTTTAAATGATTTACGCAGAATATCATCTAAGCCATTCCGTTCGTCCGTACCATCGGGAAAATCCTGGTAGCCATATTGAATAGTTACTTTGTCCCAGGCACCAATGCTGGTATCATAAGCATCGGAAAGATCGATGTTGCCGTTTCCATCGAGTTTTACCAACGGATGTGGATAATCCATCACCGAAGCACGGTTCGAAACACTCGCTGCAAAATTATGGGAAAGTCCAAGTGTATGGCCTACTTCGTGAGCGGAAAGCTGGCGCAACCGCGCCAACGCCATCTGCTTCATTTTATCGGAAAGCGGTTTGCCGTCTTCATAAGGCGCCATTAAGCCGGCGGCGATCAGGAAATCCTGACGAACACGCAGGGAGCCCAATGAAACATGTCCCTTGATGATTTCACCGGTGCGCGGATCCGAAACGCTGGAGCCGTACGACCAACCGCGGGTAGAGCGATGCACCCATTGGATCAAATTATAGCGAACATCCATGGGGTCAGCGCCGGCCGGCATCACCTTTACCTGGAAAGCATCTTTGTAACCGGCAGATTCGAACGCCTGGTTCCACCAGCTAGCACCTTCGATCAAGGCCGAACGGATGGGTTCCGGCGTGCCGCGATCGACATAATAAACGATGGGTTCCACCGCTTCGCTTACCGCTGCGTTGGGGTTTTTCTTTTGCAAGCGATGGCGGCGGATAAACCGCTTTCGGATCGGCTCCTCGATAGGAGTTGCATAATCCATATAGCTGGAACTGCCATAGCCGGCGCGGGGATCGAAGGCGCGCGGCTTGTAATTATCATCCGGTAATTGGATGAAGGAGTGATGCTGGCGAACGGTTGCAGATTGTGCCGTGGGTGTTACTGAACGAAGCCAGTTACCGGGCGAATCGCCAGTGAAGGTGAGGGTTGCTTCCACTTCGATATTTTTTGGAAAAGCCCTGGTTCTAGGTAGATAAATGGCTGAACGAGATTGATCTAACTTATAATTTCCTTGCCGTCTATTTTTCAAACGGCCGATGACATTATGGGCATCGCGCAAATAAAAAGAGGTAGCATCCACAAGAACGTTGCTCTTTTCCACAGCCTCGACCTTAAACCCCCAAATAATCGATTGGGCGAATGCTTGTTCCACCGCCAGCTTTTCATCTTCATCATCACTGATCGCGCGATAAGAATAATTGGGCTGAACCATCAATACTTTGGGACCGATTCTTTGAAATTTGACAATGCGTCGTCCACCGAGTTGTCCGCGGTCCAGGCCGATATCGTTTGAGCCTAATCCAACCGGCAGTGAATTAACATATAAAAATTCAGTCTCCCATTTGTCTATCTCCAGCCAGATTTTACCCTCTGTTTCATCCCAGTAAAACGTGAAATAGCCTTCATACTTTTGCATGTTTTTGGTTTTTTCCGGGATGGTGGTGACAGTTTTTGTTTTTTGGGCATAACCGCTAAAAACCGGCACAGCAAGAAGCATTACAACTAAAGCAGCTAATTTTTTCATGGGTATCTCCATTTTTATGAGGTTAAAAAAATGTAAGGATGGAAAATATTTGATGCAAGTTAAAAAGGTGTGTTCATTTTTTAGTTTAAACTAATAGTAAGGAGTATCTAATTTACCAGCCAAACAAGGATTCAAAAGTAAATTCATAAACTCTGAACAAAATGTCATACAAAATCATACTAAATATCTCTTTGCGAATTACAAAATTGTTTGTTAAATTTGTATATTACAAAAAATGATAATTTTAATAACAATTAGATAAAAGAGTCCTTATCGGAATTTGAATATTGAAATCTGTCGTTTACATTGAATCGTCTGTTATCGTTATTTAGCATCTCGACCAAGCCGAGATGTAGTGATTGCCGGTCGACAGGCAATTTCTCATGATTGGTGGAATAAATATCGTGCAACGGTTTGATCTACGACTTTCAGCATTGGTAGAAGAAGAAATTAGCCGAGGCGATTCTTTGGAAGGTCAAAGTCGATTGGCGTTTATTGAAGACATACCAAGCCTTGCTATTTCAGATGAAGCAACAGAATTGGCAGAATTACTTTTGAATAAAGGTGCTATTCCAGTTGGCAGTGAAGCTGATGCACTACATATTGGTATAGCGGTTGCCCAGGGAGCTGATTATCTTCTTACTTGGAACTTTAAACATATCAACAATGCTGAAATGAAATCAACTATAACCGAAGTTGTTAAGTCTTTTGGGCTTATTTGTCCACAAATTTGTTCGCTAGATGAACTGGGAGGAGTTTGAATGATTGAAGATCCAATTGTTGAAGAAGTACGTCGCCATCGCAAAGAATATGCCGAGAAATATGGGAATGATCTCAAGAGAATGGTTGAAGCTCTGCGGAAACGTGAACATAAATCAAAGCGTACAATTTATAATCCTGGACCTAAACACCGTTTAAATAAATCTGTTAGCTAGCAATTAATCTGTCCAAAACTTTGCATCGGTTCTTTTATACCTTTAATGTCGACGGAGCTTACAGTTACAATTTGAACAACAAGGATAAACGACAGGTTAAGAAAATTATCTTTGAATATTTTGAACATATTGAAGAAGAATGAAATAAATTTCAGAAGAAATACAAGAAATGAAGAAACATCTTGAAATAGAAAATATCCAATTTAAGGGAAACAAAATTAGAATCAAAATTGACGGGCAAGAACACAAATTTAAACTTTCATCTACATCTGATAAATTGGCTAATGCTTCAGAGAATGAAAGACAAAAATATGAGATTTCGCCTTCCGGATATGGAATTCATTGGCTATTGATTGATGAAGACCTTTCGATCGATGGACTGCTCTGCATACATCACAGCCATCCGAATAACAAGAAAGCCGTTCAAGTTTGAATGTATTCATAGCGATAAGTGCGGCTCTGCATTGGTTGCAGTTGCACTGCGGCAGCTAACAATGCATCTACCTGACGCGAAAGAGGTCCCCATATCATAGTTGGGCACGATAAAACAGTTTCATCAAGAATAATCAATTGATCATCGATCATTGAAATTTGAACTGTGTCCAAAATTGTTTTTGATTTTTCTTGTTTTTCTTTGTATTTTACATGCGGTTGGTTCTTAAGAATAATATTAAAGGAGTATTAACTTATGAGTCCAAAGGAAATCCTTCTACGAGAGATCGAGCAAGTACCTGAAAACCTTATCGAAGAAGTTTTGGATTTCATCAAATTCTTAAAATATAAAAATGATACGAATAAGTTTCAAATCACCACTGCAAGCGAATCCTCGCTAAAAAAAGACTGGCTACGTCCGGAGGAAGATGAAGCGTGGCAACATTTGTGAAAGATGATGTTGTAGTCATTCCATTTCCTTTCTCAGATCTAACACATGCCAAAAGAAGGCCTGCACTGATAGTCGCTGCGCTAAGCGGAGATGACCTCATTCTTTGCCAAATAACCAGTCAAAAAGTACGTGATTCTTATGCAATTCTTCTGGAGAATTCTGACTTCGAGACTGGTTCTCTAAAACAGGCAAGCAACGTTCGACCTAATCGCATCTTTACCGCTGACAAGAGTATTGTTCTATACAAAATAGGTCAACTCAGGAAAGCAAAAACGAAGTTAGTTATAAAGAAAATAGTTGAAATCCTAGAATAGGACGAAATGCCGGAATTATCTTTTTGGTTCATAGAAAGTTTTTACGCCTGACTAAGGCTCCTAAACCTAGCTGAGCCCAATAAACCAGTTCCATCAAGGAAAATCAACTGTTAATTGTTAATTGATCATTATTCATTGAATAATGTTTTCCTTGACTTTTCCATAACCTCACACTACAATTTTTCAATTACTGGTTTAGTTGGGAGTTTAACATGGTACCAGATTATTCAAAATCTCAAAAACCAATTAGTGAGGAAACTATCTATAGCTTTCCTAAACACCCTTCCGTTAGCAATACTCTTTTTCTGTTATATAGGTAATATCCATTCTCAGGAAAAACCAAAACAGTTCAAGGTAGTTATTTTTCAAGAGGAACCAAAGATATCCGGGCTGGCTATGGATGGTCTGCTTGCGTCTGCCAGTATCGATATGGAGGAACTTGATTTAAAACTTTTACAAATAGAGAATGACTCTTGTGGAACTGAAATACTTCTCCCCTCCGCACTTGAAAAAGCTGGATACAATGTAACAAAGATCACTCTTAAAAAAGGACAGACAATAAAAGATGTTGATACAGGAATGGATTATGATATTCGGATTGTCACTTACCGAGATTTATATGAACATAAAAAATACAAACGCAACTATTTTGACAAGCCTCCTCTGAAATTGGACATCACTGTGCATTACAATGTAAGTGTCCTTTCATCAAAAAAGAAAGAGAGTTTTGTAAAGAAAATACATCACGAGGAACCCTCTGATTTTATTAAAAATGAAAAGCAGAAAGCTGCTCAGAAAAAAACTGCGAAAGAACTTCTCAGTCAGACGAGAGATATTATTCAGAATATAGTTAGTTGGCTTAATGAAAATACTAAATAGAGATTCATTCGATCATGTGCTATGGGTGAACCGGTCCGGCACTGAGCACAAAAAATCTTTCTGCCCTATGATGATAATTTCCCCTCAATCTATGAAGGTAAGTGTGATCTTTGTAGGTATCGTACTGACGACTCCAAACGAATGCCACAATGTCTTCTCTCAGGGATAAAGATGGTGGACTGGTAATGGCTTGGCTGTTAATGGCAGGCTTGGTCGCGAACAGTGGCCAAATTATTATGCTCACTGTACCAAATTGTAAACTCATCAAGATGTCGAACCCTGCTGAGTATTGAGACAATTGGGTCAAAAAGACAGAAGTTTAATAGAATGGTTTTTCTCAAACCCCTAACTAACAACACATTCAGCCGACAAAGAGCAGTTTTTCAATGGGTTAGCTTGTGTGCTATCTCAATAGTTTTTTTTGGATTCCCAGCTTTGGTGCGCTTAAGTCTTGCGGCTGATGTTTGTGTTAAGCTCTTAATCTAACCCCACTAGAATTCCAACAGGTTGCTTCTGCCTACTCCTCATCCACCAACTTTACTGCCCACAAACCGCTATCAAAATCTGAGAAGAAAATCAGGCCTTTGTACGGCTGTGGTCCCCAGACCATGGGCGAGTTGGGGATGAGACCCTTGGGGTGGTATGGCA
>JADFJB010000128.1 GCA_022566355.1 candidate division KSB1 bacterium | reverse complement strand
GTTAACTTCCTTAATCCAAAGTCTGATTATGGGGAGTATCGTCTTTTTTGTAATTGGGTAAACCATTTTCAATAATTATATTTTTGGCCTATTAATTTTGCTATTTCTCTCATGATTTTGTTTGTAACTTCTCTTAACAATTTTTTTGTTATTGTTTTATTGTAGTATTCCTTGAAGTATAATGCCTCCCCTATATTAATTTTGCACCTTTTTGGCCTGGGTAAAAACTTCCCCTTTGGCAAAATCTTGTTAGATCCAATTATACCAACAGGCTGGACAGGAACTCTTGCTTCCAATGCTAGTTTCGCAATACCAACTTTTCCCTTTTGCAATTTACCATCCAAACTCCTTGCTCCTTCAGGAAAAATAAAGATTATATCGCCTTTTTTAAGGTACTTCATTGCCATATCAATTGCCTTTCGATTAACTTGCTTATGATTCTTGCCTTTTTTTGTATCGACAGGTATGCTTTCATATAAATTTAGGAATATCCTAAAAAGAATATTCTTAAAATACAAAGAATTGACATAGAAATGGAATTTCCTATCAATAGGGGGGTAGAAAGCACGGGGTACAGCAAAATCATCAAGATAACTGGCATGATTACAAGCTATTATAAAAGGTTCATCTATGATTATGTTTTTGTATTTTTCCGTTCCTCTTCGAAGTATCTGGTCTAATTTTCCAATTGATTCGAAATCTGCCTGAACCCGAAAATCGGAAAAAACATTTAGCCATGAACCCGGATTCGTTTTGTCAAGCAGAATCGGCGGAGCAATGACCAGCGTTCTGCCATCAATCTGACCGGCAAGCATGGCCGAGATGTAGGTTTTCCCCAATCCCACGACATCGGAAATGAAGACACCGCCATACTCCTCAAGTTTTCTCTTGGCGTCATAGACCGCTTCTTCCTGATATTTTAGCTTCTTAAATTCCTGAGGAAAATACTTGGAAAACATTTCATCAGTTTGACTCAATTCATCTTTAAAATATTCGTATAGAAATTTCAGATAAAGCTGATAAGGGGTTATGTCGGGGTTGAGCCAGGTCTTTTCCTGAATCGTTTGAATGTATTTTTCGCTGACATCTACGGCGTTTTTCCAAAGATCTTCAAATTTATCCTTGGCAAACTTATAGTCCGAATGGTTTTTCAACTCGACGTTAAATTCAAGATTCTCCACTAAACCCGAGTAAGTAAAATTACTTGACCCGGTAATGACTCTTCCAACATCGCGGTCATCTTTGGCAAAAGTCATAATATATAATTTGGCGTGAATATTTTTGGATGGGTAGGCTTTTACTTCCAGTTTATTGTTTTTAATCCATTCGATAAATTTAACAACACCTTCTTCGACTTCCCGTTTATCTTCCGAATTCTCCATCTCCTGTTCAACAAGCTCCTCATATTCCTGCTTTGTTTCCGCATGGGAAAATTGCAGTGCCTGTTGCTTGTCATTGTTGGCTTCAGAAAGTAGTTCATATGTTTGTTTGCTTGTGCTTATGCCAATCAGAATTCTAATTTTCTCGGTATTTTCCAGGGACTTATAAATGGCATGGAATCCGCTCGTGTAAAAATAGCCAACAAGGCAGTCAAATAGTTTGGTGTCTTTGATTAATGCTTGGAACCTGGATTTGAGGTTTTTTTGTTCTTCGTTGGTGATAAAAGTTAAATCTGTGTGGGGCATGTACTAATTTCCTTAAAAGCAAATTCTTTATACAGCTAACAGCTGACAATATTTTGTTGCATAAAGTCCTGATTTATGAATCACATTAAGTTTCTTCCCTATCACTTACACCTTCATAACCATGAATATTTCCCACGAACTATTCCGGATCTGTTTTATTGGTTCCTAATTATAATTAAATTAACAAACCCACACTTCGAAAATCAATCCTTTTTTCATTAAGTGAGTGGATAATGCTTGATATAAAGGAAGGAATAAAAGTTAAGTCATTCAACTCATTCACAAAGAATCACGAATCGTCATCTGAGCGACAAAAATCCCCTAATCAGATCCAATACGACTACAAATATGTAGCGCCAGCAATTTTTTAAAGGATCTAATTGATTTCAAAAACGGCACTCACCTCATATTCTTTCGAATTTTCCTTATTCTTGAAGACACCTACTATTTTGTATTGCCCTCGAGGTAGAGGTGACTTTTCGACACATCCCCAATTGTCTTTGGTACACTCGCTCAAATCCCATTTAAACAATGTAATTGTTTGCCCTGGGAAGAGCTCACTTTCATTGACAAGGTCGCAATGTGTTCCCGGAGGTATCAGAAATTCCCGATTGTTGCTATCAAAATAATGCAGATTGCATGCAGCATAGAATGTATTGTAAATGATGGTATCCTGACTATTGTTCTTTAAATTAACTTCCATTGTATCGCCTATGGAATAAACTTTTTTGAGCAAAAATTCCGTCTCAGCACTTTCCGGCGAAAGCAGATTGCCGCCATCATCACATGAATAGATACCAATAGCGACTGCTGTGATAACAAACAAAACCAGTATTTTTTTCATTTCTCTATCCCTTCATTGTAACGGTTGAACCCAGCGGTTACTGCATTGGGTTTTCTCAACTTTGTTTAGACAATTAAGCATTTATTGGCCGCCCAATTCAAATGTGAAAACCCCTCTATTCAATAGCAGTAATCTCCAACAGAGCTTTTTGGAGTGTTTGGATTCTGAATGATATTGATTTTTGGTATTGTCCATTAGCGTCATAAAGCAATATTTCCCGATTGTCTTTCCCGGAAGTTAGCCATGTGCCTGATTCGATGTAATGTGCGTCAGCCGGGTGCAGGACTAACCATTGACAAGTACCGTCTTCCTCAAATATGTATATCCTGCGGAACCTGGAAGGCTGGAATTCTTTATAACTCTCGGGCCGATATACATCGCTGGTATCAGTAGAGTTTTCTTCGTAAGAATGAACCCAGGTCTGATAAAAGTCTTGCATTTTTATTTCGGACGGTTCATTGGGTCCTTTTTGACAGGCATTGACAACTAAAACCAAAAAGATCAAACCCATTTTTAAATCAAACCATTTCATTAACAGATTTCTGTTCATTTCAAAAGTTTCTTTTCTTAAATGATTTATTGTGATTTCATGTACATTAAGGAGAACAAAAACCTTGCCAGATAGATTAAGTCATAATACACTTAGCAGTCGCGTATTCAAAATGATTTATCCATATAAAAATCAACTAAAACCATTTCTTGATAAGATGTTTTTATGTTTCTAAGTCTCTGTATTTATCAGAAATTTGATACAGTATCAGATTTCTGATAAATGAATAACGCTTGAGTTTACCCGGGTGCCGGGCCAGTGAGGTTTGCCACAAATAAATGTGACTTCGCGGACATGGTATGGTTAAAAAAACGAAGAGGTAAGCGTTCAGGTACAACGATTTGTTGGAGATTTCTCGCGTCTGTAAGTCAATAGCGAAAATAGAAAATCTCCACTTCCGTCTGGAAATGGAGATTTCCCGTCTGAATTCTTATCCGGAAAAACGCTGCCGTCTTAGAGACCCATCATCATTTCTAACATTACGGCCGCGCCGTTCAGGCCCAACCAATCGTTATAATGTGCCCAATCTTTATATTTTGGCAGCGAAAGACTTTGCAGCATCATATCTCCACTTTGCATGGCTTGCTGCACGGCTTTGGTTAAGTCTTCCAGGTATTCCCTTTGCGAAATCAGGTCTTGCCTGGTGCCTTTGGGATGATCGTGAGCAAACAACGCAACTGTAAAGTCAAGCTTTTCCATTTCTTTCAACGTTCGGATCCAACCACTAACAGAAAAATCGGGCAGAAACATGAAGCCAAGCCGCTTTGGCACCACGAGGTCTGCTGTGAACATGACCTTTTCCTTTGGCAGGAGCATTACGGTCATGCCGCTGCCGTGATTCTCACCATAGTAATGCAGCTCGATTGTTTTATTGCCAATCACGACATCATAACGATTTCCATCCCAGGTCAAATCCGGCACAACAACCTGTGGATTCGGCTTCAGATTTTTCTTGTTTTCAGCATGGCCAATAACAACTGCGCCGGCATCTTTAAAGATTTTACCGCCCGAAACATGATCCCAATGGTTGTGACTGTAGACCATGTATCGAATGGGTTTGTCCGTGATCTTTTTGATCTCCCGCATCATGGCTGCAGCAAGATCCGCGTTAACCGGATCGGCGACGAAAACGCCATCATCGGCAACAACGAACATGGAATAGTAAGACCATGGGCCGCCACCAAAACTGTAAACCCCATCGGCAACCTTTATGGCCTTATAGGAAGCATTCTGGCTAAACGCCGCAGTAGAAAAAACCGCTGCGACCAGGATTAAGGTACTAATAATCTTTCTCATTTTTGCCTCTCCTTAAATTTGAGTTATAAATTAAATGAGTCTAGACTGAAATTGATAGAGAGAAGTTAATGTTTTTGCACCCTTTTGACAATGCAACAAACCGTAAAAATCATGTAAATTTCTGCAGTTTATCTCTAAAAGCTTTAGGAGCCTGGCCGGTGACTTTCTTAAATACTTTACTAAAATAGTAGGGGTCATCGAACCCTAATTCAAATGCGATTTCCTGGATAGTTTGACCGGAATACATAAGAGCTCTTTTTGCTTCCGCTACAATTCTTTCTTGTATCACTTCGACGGTGGATTTCCCCACAAATAATTTAAGGACATCAGACAGTTTTCTGTTAGAAATATTTAGCCTTCCGGAATAACTTGAAACATCATGATAAGTTTTGAAATATTTTTCTAACTCAAAGTTAAATTCTTGAAATATCAGGTAGGTCGAATTGTTCGTGTCGTATTGCCTGGTAAATTGCTTTTTTTTAAATTGATCCAGCTTGATGATCAAAGCTTCCAGTAAATGTTGAATAATATTAAATTTGCCGGATTCATCTTCTTTTTCATATTCATTTATAAGCTGAAGAATTAACGTTTCGAAAGAAGGCTTTTCCGTTTCATTCACCTTAAGTACTGAGTTGACGGTCAGGTTATTGAAAAGGCTGTACTTACTCGTTGAATGATAAGTTGCAGAATCCAGAAAGCTGTCGGAAAACCGTATACCGCATCCTAATGTACCGGACTTAGGATTAAACGCGTGCATCTGGTCTTTGGTGACCAACATAAACGTGTTCGGTTCAACATCATAAAGTTGGTCGTCGATCAAATGTGTCCCGCGGCCTGTATTAATCCAGATTATCGCTTGATAGTTATTCCTGTGCGGCTCACGTGGTCTTGTGTGATAGGTTTCTAAGAGCGCATCATCGATCCGATAAATGTTGATTTCATCGCGTCGGCTATTTTGCTCTGAATAGAAAGGCTGTTGCTTTTCGCTCATTTGTTTCTCAAAATCCCATCTTTTATGGTACCATTTTGTTAAGGTTAAACTTTAGTTTATTCGACCGATACAATTCAGCTTCATTCATCAAAATACGTGTTAACGGTGGGCTGAATTTATTTGAACCATGCCAAATGCTAGCGAAGCTTCGCCTCAAACCGACAAAAGAAAAACATGCTTAATAAACTTGAAATACTAATATCGAAATCCTAAACAAATTCCAATGATCAAATTCCAAATACACCAAACAAAACGAAGGAACCTATTGAGGAGAGTAAATCAGTTTTGCCCTGTTTTATTTTGTACATTCGAATTTTCGATATTGTCTAGAATTTAGGATTTCGAATTTTAAATCAAAGTAATTTTATTTCATCGCAAAAAAACTTGACTCAAAATTCAAGCTTTTTACTATATAAAAGGATTAATATCTTAATGATCAACCTCTAACGCTCTCTGTAGAAAGTCTAATACTTCCAAATTCAGTTCTTCATGAAATCTATCCCGATCGAAGCCTGCCGGATCCCTTGCAGCGCCACCCAACCTGTTTTTTATAGATTCGGGAAATGGGCTAAGGAAAGAATAGTGTCCGGCATTTTCAACCATTCTGTAACTGAGCTGCGAGCTATCAGGAAGACCATTCATGACGATTTCAGCCGTCTCAAGCGGTGTATCTTCCTTTTCAGCAACAAGCAATAAAACCGGAACATTAACATTACTCAATGCTCCATCAGACATAAACAGGCTAACATCTGGTGCAAACAGCACGACTGCTTTTATTCGGCTATCCGCTGCCCCTGCAATTTTTTGGGGCTTTAGTTCATTTCTTCTCACTATCGTGCAAAATAGTAAATCTTGGTTCTCACTTCTTTGACAAAATTCAACTATAAATTGAGTATGAGGAACACCACCTGCAACAGCCAATGCAGTATATCCACCAACAGAATGACCAATTATGGCTACCCTATCCGAAGCCAGGTGATTTTTTAATTTGTCATGAGAAAGAACCTGGTCGATAGCCAACCGGATATGCCTTGGCCTATGAGTCAAATTCTCAAGGGTATATTGCCATTCATTATTATTACGATTATTAAACGGGTGCTCAGGCATACACACAACAAAGCCATTCTTCGCCAAATTTGCTCCGAGTGTCCGATGAGTTAAATAAGAACCACCGGAACCATGAGAAATCATTACTAAAGGAAAGCTGCCATCTTCAACGGGTGCTTCAATGGCAACATCTAAAGAAAACGGTCCAAATGTGACAGGTTTTGCGGGAGTGCAGGTTGGATACATTACCAACATTGGGAATGTTATTCCTTTATGCTCATCCAAAATTTCAATCCTGCAAAAACCAACAAATTTAGTCATGAAAAAATCTTTATTTCATCCGATATTACAAATCAAATTACTGGTTACCTATTTTCTCAATAATTCCTTTAACTCTTGGATTTCCAGGCTGCATTTTAAGAAATTTTCATAGTATTTAATAGCTAAATCATATTTACCGGTTTTATTATAAACATCCCCTAATCTGTCAAAAGCCATCACAGAATTAGGATATCCCTCGAGCATAAACCGATAAATTTCCAGGGCATCCGTATAGTTCTTAACATGAGTAAATTTATCACCCTCAAAAACGAGTGTAAGTTCCGAAATTTTTATAGACAAACCCATTTCTTGGGATAAGTTCTTATAATAATGTTTTATTTTGTCCAAATTTTGGCCTTTTTCTTTAGCGGGAAATTCATAGTCCTTAAATAAGTGTCTCAACCCTTTATCAAAATTCACACTCACAGAAAGATCAAAATCCGGCGCCAATTGGTGTAAGAAATATTTAGGTGAATTATTGCCTGCAGTTTTCAGAAGTTTTGAAAATTCATTCAAAGTGGTAATAGCGTCAGGATCTTCTTCGATATCATAAGAAATCATTAACGATTTTTCTGAATAGTTATAATGTTTTATGGCATTAGAAAAAAGGTTTATTAAAGTCTTTCGAGAAGATTCTATCCAAAAGGGATTGCTTAAAATTAAGGCATTAAACAGATCCGGATGTTTTGCCATTGCAACGATCCCAAAAGAGGCGCCAGCCTGGGGACCGGATAAAATTCGATAGTTTTTGGTGCGATAATTCCTATCCACAAACGGTATTAATTCATCTTTAATAAAACGCAGGAAATGATCAATTTCACTTTTCGCGCCATAATGGTCTTCAGGTAATAAATCTCTATACCTGAATTCAAAATTCTTGATCCCAACTACGATCATTTTGGGGGTTTTCCCATGCTTACCAAACCTTTCAACCGATCTCACCGTTGGTAAAAAATAGGCATAAAGAAAATGGGCGTATAGTTGAAAAACAACGGGATAAGATTCAGTTGAATCATCATAGCCTTCAGGTAAATGAACATATAAAAGTCTGTCTTCATTCATTATTTCCGAGTGTATGGTTCTATAAAACCCTATTGCTATATCTTCAAGGTTTTCCTGGGCATTCACGCTTAAAAAGGTGAAAAACAATATTGAACCAAATACAAATTTTGAAACATGTTTTATCATACTTTCATCCTTTTATGCTAATTTATTTATATTGAATATTGACAAAACTAATAACAATTTCCAGCCCAATCAAACCGTTGTTTTAGCGATATACCGATTATAATAAGTTGCGCAAAAGTGCGTTGTAACGTCATTTCAGTTCTTGGGCACTGACTTAAAATTACGACCCATACTTTTTGACAATCCCACTTAATTATGTTATGTGGCACCCCCCCGCTCAACGCATCAGCAACATTTTTTTCCTTTCTGCGAAATTATTGCCGACTTGCAGATTATAGAAATAAATACCACTGGCTAGTTCTCTTGCATCAAAATCAACAGAATACGTATTTGCTTTTCGAAATTCACTGACCAGCGTTTGAATTTCTCTGCCGAGAATATCATAAATTTTTAGCGTAACAAAACCGGGTTTAAGGATTGAATACGAAATGATTGTTGACGGATTAAACGGATTAGGATAATTTTGAAAAAGCACGAAGGTTTTGGGTGGACCGGATGCAAGGGGATCAAGTACGCTGGTGGTCGACTCGGAAATCGGGTACATATCGAATGATTGGTTATCAAAGTAGGAAATCCGGTTGGGGATGGTCTGCTCTATGGTGTTTTTAAGTGTCTGGGAGATCCGATCCGAACGGAAACGTACAGCCAAATAGGGCAGGAAACTCTCGGCAATATCTTCGCGAGTGTTAAAATCGCGTGCGTAGGTGGAGATGAATTCGGCATCGGCAGCCTGGGCGGCGAGCCAACCGGCTGAGGCAGCATGAGCCGCATCCAGTGATGTGTGCGCCGCCTCGTGAACGAATGTCTCCTCGAGAATACCGTCATTTACATAGAGGTCGGCCTGGCCAATATGGATGAGCAGATTATTGTTCCCGCCTCCGAACGGCTCGGTGCCTTTGTGAATCCAGACAGTTTGCACATCGGCCCGAAGCGCGGTCGGCAATTGACCGATGACCCAACCGTACTTCTTCGCCTCCACCAATGCCGCGGATGAACTATCGAATTCCGGATTGACCTGAATCTCGGCGGTCAGCCCGTCGTCAAAACTTGCGTCGAACAGGAATGCATTGAGGGTAATACAGCTATTGACCCGTCGGTCGACATGGTTCGGAAACCGCGCCCGGAATACGACACGCCCTGGAATGTGCTCGTATCCGACGAGGTGATGATGTCCGGATCGATGAAGATGGTGCCCGAGAATGGTGGATCCGATTGCACGGTTTGGCTTGCCCCGCTCTTGTCGGCCTGAGCCAAACAGACTATTGGCAACCCCACAAACAACAAGAAAGGGAGTATCTTTTTAATAAATAGGGCTAGGATTCTAAACATAACACATCTCCTTTTGCTTTCGCGTAAACGACAAAATATTAAAAATGCCAACGGTTTGCAATTAGATTCTGAAATAATTTTGTCGCATTAAGATTGCTTGACGCCACGGCGGATTCGCGGTAACCAGAATCGGAAACATGATCAGGGTAAGGCCGGTCGGCCAGGTTAGTAAATAGCCCAACATGATGGCAATAAATGCGATGTATTGCGGGTGTCGAACCAGGGAGTAGAGGCCGGTATTTGCAATGGAGTGAGTTTGCTGTGCCTTATAGAGTACTTTCCATGCAAATCCAAGTACGGCCAATCCGCCCAAAATCAGGACCGTGGAAATGGAGTCAATTAGGTGAGAATGGGGATTACCCGCTAAATTAAAAATCGTATGCCATAAATGACCCGTTGCATGCTTGAACAGTTCAATATCGGGAAACTGGTTTTCCAGCCAGCCGGCCAGCAAATAGATGGTTAATGGGAAGCCATACATTTCGACGAATAGCACCACGATAAAAGCGGCAAAAGCGCCAAATGAGCGCCAATCACGCGTGCTTCTTGGGGCGAGTGAAGCTTAATGCAAAAACCAGAAAAAAGAGAATGAAAAAAATGACGGTTGCCCATTCTCCGTAATCAAATTTTTCCGAATTCATGGTTTAATAACCTCGAAGTGTTCTTTTAGTTGTGGTTAGTTGAGTCTTGCAGTCTTCTAAGAACCAATTTCAGGAATAATCAAATCCAACTGCTTCTTTAGCTGCAATATCAAATCTTCTTTTGATTTGAACTCGTTATAAATCTGCTCCGCTTCTGCGATTTCTTTCTTTAAATCGCGTATTTTTAAAATCTCTTCATCAATCTCATCGATATCCACTTTTCCAGATTTGAAGTAAACATACAAATAATAAGGCTTTTTGCCTTCTTTAAAATTCTTGTAAGCCAGGTCAAATTCTTCTTTCGTGAAGTCACCAACTTTTTTCCAAAACAAGAATATAACCACGTCACATTTCAGCATCTTTTCATTGAAATAGTCCTGTATACTATCTCCATAAAAAGCGAGCTTTATATCTTCCCAGATCACCAGATCGAGGAAAATATTTTTATTTATATATTTTTTGGTTTCATCATAAAATAACTGTTTCAGAATCTGTCTTTCTTCCTCAAGTTCGGCAGAAGAAGCTAAGAAGATCTTGATCTTTTGTAGCTTTCCACCGCTCTTTTTCCGTTCTTCATCCTCAATTCCACCTAATAATTTTTCGATGGAAATGAGCGTAAAACTTATTTGGCATTGAATTTCATTTGCGTCCTGTTTTCTGGCTTCTATCAAATTCTGATAAGGATAAAAATAAGGGTCAGGGTTTCCGTCACATTTAGAACAGATACATGGCACCATTTCACTCACTTCCAGGTTGCTGAAGGGAGAATGAATATAATCCATATGCCGCCGGAGAATACCCAAGAGCGTTTTCTTGTCATCGCCGTCGATCCACACTTCAATGATCCGGTTATCGGTTTTGACGATCAGCGCCTCGCTGTTTTCCCAGGTTAAGACGACGCCGTCTTTCCAGTAGAGTTCACGCTTGATCAGATCGTGGGTGTTGACGATAAAGCGGGTCATCACACCGGCAGGCATAAAATCATAGACATACTTGAAGCGCAAATTCTGCGCGGTATCCCAATCCAATGCCGGCTGGTCGGCGGGCAGTAATTCCGGGATGATGTATTCCTGGCCGGTGGGAAGCTCGAAACAGAGCTCGAAGCTCTTCATCAATTCCACTAAATCCACGTGCTTGTTTGGCGGATACTCCTTCTTATCCTGCCAGATTTTCCCCAAATCACCAAAGCGAAATCTGCCGTGGTTCTCTTTCACCTGCTTGTTGTCGGTGACTTTGTAGACGGCATTGGTTGCCCATTCCGGTTTGAGAAAGATAATGTTTCGTAAAACCGGGTTTTCCTTAAAATGAAGAAAAACACCCAGATCATGATAATATAAACTCAAGCGCTCTGTCTGTTCGTCGTCCATCTCAAATCCACCGCAAATTTCCTGGTAGTGGGAATAGGAAATAAAATTCTCTTTTATCCCTTCTAATCGCTGGCGGATATCCTGCCATCGTTTCGGCAGCAGGTCGCCGATATGGGGAAGTTTTTCAATTTCCCGAATGATTACATCTTTGAGCGCATCTGTCCCGATTGCCTTCTCGGCGCTGACATCATGGTATTCCACGATGTTGGGAAACAGCTTTTTCCAGTTGGTTTGGTTGATGGATTTTTTCCGTTCATCGATCTTATTTTGAATGACGATCACCGGCGAATTATCGCTCAGAACTTTGACGGTGTTGAGCCAGTAATCAAAACTGAGCAGGTCGGCATCGGTGCGGGCTTCCCAGACAAACAGGTATAGAGAGCGCTTGGTGAGGAAAAACTGGTGGGTGGCATGGTAAATTTCCTGGCCGCCGAAATCCCAGAAGTTGGCCCTGAACCTGTCGGTCCGTTTGGTTTTGAGCATCCATCGGTTGATGTCGATCCCCTCGGTGGAAATGGTTTTGGGATCGATTTTATTATATATCAGGCGGTTCATCAAATAGGTTTTTCCCACGCCGCCCTGCCCGACGATGAGCAGCTTGGCTTCAAATAGTTGTGTGGTTTCTTCTTTTTCGATTTCCTTAAAATAAGCTTTTACTACTTCTTTGCCTTGTTTAATAATTTCGATAGGGGGAATTTTAAGGGGATTCTTATCTAAATGAATTGCGACTTTATCTGTCCAGACGTCTAAATCAAATATTTGCCTGGGCAGTTGAGTAATCCGGTTCCGCTGAAGATCCAAACGCGTTAGCTTTGTAAGCTTTCCAATTTCCGGCGGTAGGGAAGTTAGTTGGTTTCTGATTAGAGACAGTTTAGACAGGTTGGTGAGGTTCCCGATTTCCGGCGGCAGAGAAGTGAGTGGGTTTTCGTAGAGATACTCCTCCAAGTCCATTTCTTCTGGAAATTTACTTGGTAAAACGACAACATTATTCGAGCTAACAACCTGGTCATCCATAGTTATCACTGCGTACATCTCTGGGTTACCAAAGAAATCACCGATATATTGAGCATTCCAGAAATAGGGGATGCCCGGCCGCGTGCAGCAATAGCGCAGGTACGCGTTACGAGCGACAGGTTCACTGTCTCCATGCCCGCATCTGAAATTATTCTTGCAGGGGAGATATCAGCCTTAATTGACACATTGGCAAGGTTTCCGGGCCGCCATATTTTTTCGGGTCGCGGTGCGAAAGCGCTACATTCCCTATAGATATGGGGCATAGGGTGGGGGTTGCGTGCGGTGCTGGTGGGACGGGATGCGGACGGCAA
>JADFJB010000127.1 GCA_022566355.1 candidate division KSB1 bacterium | reverse complement strand
CGGATGGTGATTAGCGGTTTGCCGTCAGAAATTGCAACGCTTCGGAAAAGTACCGGAATATCTTGATAATGATAAAAATAGTTGATCGTGAGATCCCACCCTTTCCAGAATTTGGAAAGACGAATGCCGGCGTCAGAATCGGCGAAGAAGCGGTGAGGTCGTTTTACTTGCTGCAGCTCCACAGGAATACCCGGAGGCGCTACAGGTCCGAGGGCCGGCGCTGTGAATGCGAAAGCAGCGCCGGCTTCCGGAATGTCATGATAGGTTCGCTCGGAAATCCAGAGCAGTTGGGCGACAAACGCTCCAACAGGGATTTCCGCATTGACCGCCCACAGCGGGATGCGCGATTCATCGAAATCATCCAAAATAAACTCGCGGAAATCCTGGGGATTGACCACATCCAGCACTTTTAACCCATCGGCTTTGCCCCAGACAATCTGCTGTTTGCCCAGGGTAAGGAAAGAGCGCCCTACAGTTGTTTCCAGGTAAAATTCTCTTAATTCAAAATCGATTCGATCTCCGAGAACAGCGTGTCTGGAAAAATGTGCCACCTCGGATTGAGCACCATCGCCCGGTTCAAGTTTATCGAAAGCGTCGCTACGCAATCGCCCAATGGCAGTGAGGTCAAGACCATGGGATAACGCAATTTCCAGTTCGGGCATGAATAAAACTTCCGCTTTTTGCCCGCTCCATTTATTGGTGCCAAAGGCGGTGCGCTGCTCAACCAGGGCGCTGATCTCAACATGCTGCGTAAACCATTTCCTGAAAGCCGTATAATTTAAATCCTGGGCACTGGCATCTGCCAGAGAAAGGAGTGGCAGGCTGATTAGATAAAACAGAGCTACAATTTTCCTGATAAACATCATGATTATCTCCTTACAAGTTTAGTGTAATTACACGTAATTATCTAAAAAAAGAGTCAGTCGTTGTAAGACTGCTATGCTTTCTGAGCCACGGATATAATGGACGATAAATGCGCTAAAAAAGTCTGATATTTTTGGCTTCCCATCGCTTCGGTAATCTTAGTCTGCGCCTGTTTCCAAAGGGGGAGCGCTTTCTCAAACATCTGTTGGCCGGTTTTTGTTAATACCACATTTCGCACACGTTGATCTTCACCGGGAAGAATGGTTACATACCCTTGCTTTTCCAATGGTTTCAGGTTACGGGTCAAGGTTGTGCGTTCCATGACTAAAAAGTTTGCCATCCGGGTAATCGACAAACTCCCTTTAAGTGAGAGCATTGCCAAAATGGTAAATTGCGTTGCCCGCAGACCGGCCGGGCTTAATATTCGGTCATAAAGTTGGGTAACCGCCCGTGTTGCTTTTCGCAAGTTAAAACAGGCACAATTAGGTAATTCAAATAAATTCGTAATATCTCCTTTCTTATTACGTGAATATACACGTATTTATTTTGTTTGTCAAGTCTTTTTTATTGGAATGGATTTTTTTCTAATGGAAGAGGGTATATAACTACTAATTAGACCTGCGAAAACAAATGTTATAACATTCAGTTTATGAAAATTTATTGGTTTGTAAATAACCAGTTAAACATACAACCCACTCACCTCCCACACAAGAAATAAAAGACATCCAATTTGAGAATTCAACCCTTTTTTTATCAATACTACAATATTAGATGAGGTTTTTTTAAACGGATCTCAAGGATGATGGTTTACAATTTCAAGAATAAACTACAAAGTTGAAACACAAAGGCCAAAAATATGATTTGGTATTCTACAGTGCCCCTATCAAATACATCTCACCGGTTGGCTGCGAAACTCCCCCCTTGGGTTCCAGTGTAACCGCAAACGCGCTGATGTTTTCATCATCGGGAATAGTAGTAAATTCAGAGATGGCGTTGCCGTCAGCATCCGGCGTAAACACCCCGGCGCTAATCGGTTGATTGCCTTTTAGCATCCATAACTGGTAGTCCTTATCTGATGGGATTGCGGCAAGATTAAATCCATAGAACACCGCCTGGATCGAGTTTGCTGAAAAGCGCTTTCCCATTCACCACTTTTTTGTATAAACGCTTGCCGTGCAGAGAATAAAGACGTTCCAGTAATTTTGCTGGCGGCTCATTAAAGTTCACCTTTTCCGGATATTTAACTTGAGTTGAGAAGGCTCTTTTGACTTCAATAGGGAATATTTTTGGTTCACTTAGAAGCCATGACTCGACTTCGTAAACTGCGAAAAATTGAAAAAATTTAGGTTGGTCGACCTTGTCTTCGATATCTTTCTTGGCCCAATCGTATCGTTCTTTGCTATCTTTCAGCTTACTGGGATAAAAGGTCGGTCCATAAAGATCCAATAAAGAAATGACAGCAATAATTTCACTTTTATCAGGGCCGTCCAAATGCATTTTTGCTTTCAAGGGAGCGTCTTTGACTAGCTCCGACCATCCTTCAAAGCGAACAGTTTTAATCCCGATAGGATTCGGCAATTTAGGATCAAGCCATTTTTTCAGAAATTGAGGCAGTGCTTTATTTTCCGTATAACCCTCAACGAAAAGAATAAATCTCATCCCATCTGCTCCAATTCTCCAGATTTGAAAAGAGCCCCCAGCGAGTATTCCTTCAGCCAGTAGTCAAGCTCATCCCCGCTCAAGGTTTTCAGGACCGTTTCACCATCTTGCCATTTCGCAATAGTTGTCGTAGGTCTGGTTGTCACAAAAGCATCTAGAAATTGAGGAGAATGAGTAGTCAGAATCACTTGCGATCTTGTTGATGCTTCTATTGCATATTCCGCGACAATAGGAAGCATCGAGGGATGAAGTCCAGTTTCGGGCTCATCTATTGCGATAACGGGGGCTGGCGATGGGCTTGCCAGAACAGTTAACAGAAACAGAAAGCGAAGGGTTCCATCAGAGAGTTCTGCTGCGGATTGCTCTCGTTTCAGTGATTTCCAACGAATCCGTAATTGAATTCTCTGGTCAGAAGCCGGCGGGAAAACCAACTCTTCAAAATCGTCACCAAATGCTGCCTGCATAGCTGAATTAATATCGTTTTTGAAATCGC
Organism: candidate division KSB1 bacterium; assembly: GCA_022566355.1. Classification (NCBI taxonomy): domain Bacteria; kingdom Pseudomonadati; species Candidatus Zhuqueibacterota bacterium. The sequence goes on along the minus strand of JADFJB010000127.1, from coordinate 9,598 downwards.
GATCACTTGTGTAAAGGGTATGTATAACTGAAATAAGGTTTTGACCGTCTGGATCAACGCGTTTTTCCAAACGAGCAATAGCAGGCTGACGGATAGATGCGTCCTTATTGGTGTGCAAATCGTGATAAACAGCTATCGAAGCCAGTCCGTTTTGGAAAGGTGGAATGAAGTGGTTATTAATAAATGGTCCCGATGCTATGGAAAGGAGGCTTTCTTCATCCGATATAAACTCTTCAAGTGTGGTGAAGGTACGTGCTTTTTCATCAAAAATTACTGCCGTCTTTGCATGCCGTTCCAAAAACTTAAATGGATTCTTTTCCTCACCTCGTCTCACTTTTAGAAAGTTTGTTAAGAGTTCTTTTTCAACCTTATATGAACTTCCCGACCCAAGTCTTACCAATTCAAGATTGTACTGTTCAGGACCTATCTCCCCACCTTCAGGTGTCGTCTCCATGGAAAACTTTATGGAAGTAACAATTCCATCCCAAACTATCGGATCCATTCCACCTAAAGATTGAATGTATTTGCTCAGCTTGCCCTGTGCCGATATGGCAATCAATTCCAGAAAACGTAACAAATTAGATTTACCCGTACCATTAGGACCGATAATAACATTGAGATCACCGGGTAACCAGCAAACATTGCGGAGAGAACGGAAACCTTCAATATTCAATTTCGTAATTTTCATTCTTTGTCTTCCTTTACTTCTGATTATGTTGCCCAACTATTAACAAGTATTGTGATTCCTAAATAACGTGCGTATTTAAGTGTTCTCACAAAGAATCACAAAATCTGTCTTCAAGTTGTCATTAAGTCACTTATTGTCATTGGGTTAATCACAGATAACCACCAATGACTTTTTAATGGCTGCGCAAACATTAAGGACAACAAATACGATTGCTGTTGAAATAATATATAGGAAACGCTGCACTAGACCCGCGAAAACAAATGTTTTAACATTTATTTAATCATAAAACTTATAGTCCGTTGAAAAAACCATATTAAACTTATTATATTCATATTATATGGGGAATTTGTCACATAAAAACGTTCAATTTATAGTGCATATTTTATATCCTTGTTTCATCTTCAAAAACCCAACCACCTCCCACACAAAATAATAAAAGACTTTACATTTGAGAATGCAACACTATTTTTGAAGAATCTAACAATTCCTAAAGGCCAAAAGTTGGATCTGGTTTTCTACAACGCCCCTATCAAATACATTTCCCCGGTTGGCTGCGCAACTCCCCCCTTGGGTTCCAGTGTAACCGCAAACGCGCTGATGTTTTCATCATCGGGAATAGTTGTAAATTCAGAGATGGCGTTGCCGTCCGCATCCGGCGTAAACACCCCGGCGCTGATCGGTTGATTGCCTTTTAGCATCCATAACTGGTAGTCCTTATCCGATGGGATTGCGGCAAGATTAAATCCAAAGAACACGGCTTGATCATTTTCCGGGTCCCAAATCACCTTGCCTCTGGCTTCCGGTGATGGCGGTAAACCATTCAGATCTGCCATTTTTAGTTGCGGCGCCCGCATAATTTGCAGAACGCGTGCTTTGTCGTTTAATTCGGTGCGCAAATTCTGGATCAGTTTTTCGCCGGCTGCCATTCGCGCTGCCAGTAAATCAAGTTCGGATTTAAGGCCGGAAGAATAAGTTGAAAACAGAACAAATAATAAAATGGCGGCAAAGCCTAAACCATATGCCGTGAACTGCCATCGGCGTTTGGCTGAACGAAGTTTTTCGATCAGGGGAAGTCCCACAGATGGTATCTCGGCTGAAGTCGATTTTTCATCCTCAATGGCTGCAAATAGTTTTTCTTTGATGTGAGCTGGCGGCGTTTCCGGCTGTACAGATTGGCCCATTGAGATTGTCACTTCCTGCATCTCTTTGACCAATGTTAGACATTCTTCGCAGTCTTGACGAAGGTGGGCTTCAAACTGCCGTTTTTCATCAGGATCCAAGGAGCCCAAACTATAAGCAGCAGCCAGATCTTTTAATTCATTATGGTCCATTTATCTTCTATCTCAAATCAATTTCTCTTTTAAAATATCGTGTAATTTTTTCATGCCCGATCGAATTCTTGTTTTCACAGTACCTAAAGGTAATTTTAATTCGCCGGCAATTTCTGATTGCGTAAATCCGCTAAAAAAAGCCATTTCAATAAGCTGCTTTTGCTCGCCCGGCAATTCAGCCATTGCCTCGGCAACAGATTTTTGTAAAATAGCTTGTCGTGCCAAATCAAATTGATCATCAGATGATTGATGTGCTTTTACCTGAATCACAGACTCCTCATCCAATTCGGTTGATCTTTGTTTATTGACTTCAAGCTTTCGCAATTTGTCTATGCATTTGTTTCGGCATAATATTGTCATCCATGCAACCGCATTTCCCCGTTCAGTTTTGAATTTATCAGCTTTTTCCCAAACCGACAAAAATAATTCCTGGAGAACATCTTCAGCTGAAGAACGGTCGTGCAATATCTTCAAAGCCAACCCAAACAGCATTGCAGAATGCCTGTCATAGATTATGGAAAAAGCCCATTTTTGTTTATCGGCAATTTCTTGCATCAGTTTTTGATCTGGAAAATCCTGCCGTTCTTTTTGAATCTCTAACTTCACAAAAACCTAGTCTTCTCTTAAAATACGAACCAATAATTGAATTGGATTTTGATTGTAAGTAACTGTTATTAATAATTTCCGATATTCATGGTGAAACAATCCGAGGATATGAAATAGTAGGATCACGAGTGTTTAAATTCAAGAAAAGTTTACTTTATTGATATTCTCTACCACGGCTCAAAATATGAATTGTGAAATAGAAATCCAATCTTACAAGTGTTCTAAAGTGTTAAGAATTATTAATTTCTAACTTAAATTTCTTTAGGCATTTTAGGCACCTCTTGATTTTTGATTAGAAAAGACCTGGCAGGTTTCAAACTCCATGTTTTGATGGATAATAGCTTTTTTAGAAAAAAACCTGCCAGGACTTGGAGTTACACCCAAAATAAATCACTTATTTAACATGAGTTCGACATAAGCTTTCTCTTTGATTGACTCATTATGAGAACTATGCAAAATAATAAACGTCATTTCGACGATGCGAAGCGAGGAGAAATCTTAGAGCTTACAAATCATTTGTTATTCGGATAATAAAGATTTCTCGTCGTAAACTTCTCGAAATGACAGCATAAATGGTAATTTCTTAAAACCTCTAACATAACAATGCGGGTTATGTCGAATTCACGTTATTTAAGATCTCACTTTTCGTTTATTTGCGTCAGACTTTTTTTCACAGTACTATCTGCGAAAAGGTTTTAAAAACTTAAAGGTAAGTATGAAAGTCAATCAAATATTAGAAACATGCCTCTACGTGGATGATTTGGATGCCGCAAAGGATTTTTATACGGTTGTTCTCGGGTTGAAGGTTTATTCCCGTTCCGAGAATAGACATCTATTTTTCCGATGTGGCAATCAGATGCTACTACTTTTCAATCCAGGCGAGACATCTAAAAAGATTACGGAGGTGCCAGTTCATGGGGCAAATGGCCCGGGTCACGTGGCTTTCCAAATTAAAGCATCTGAAATTTCAGCCTGGCGTGATCATCTGAAACAAAATGATGTCGAAATTGAATCTGAAATTGATTGGCCTAAAGGCGGTTATTCCATCTATTTTAGAGATCCGGCAGGTAATAGTCTGGAGTTAGCTTCGGTTGGTATTTGGGGCTAATTTAGACAAATTAGAAATACAAGAAAATGGTGTTGATGGAAAATTTATTAGAAAATAGCACCCCAAAAAATAGTTGTTGGTAGTTAACTCCGTTAGGAGTGAACTATTTTATGACAAATAGCCAATGAGTAAACAGTCGTTTTAAGCCAAAATAATAAATTGGAGAAATTATATGGAATTAAAAAACAAAGTAGCCATTGTCACAGGCGGGAGTAAAGGAATCGGTCGTGCCATAGCAATGGCTTTAGCCAAAGAAGGAACGAATGTTGCAATTTCCGCCAGAGATGGAAAAACCCTGGAGAGAACGGCTGCAGAAGTCAAGGCACAAGGTGTTGATGTTTTCTCATTCACCGGAAATATGAGTGTTGAAGCAGAGATCAAACGGTTCATCGAAGCGACGATAAATCGGTTTGGGCAATTGGATGTACTGATCAACAATGCGGGCGTGGGACTCTTTCATCGGATTGCAGATTTCCCAACAAAAGATTGGGATGAACTATTTCAGTTAAATGTTCGCGGATTATTTATTGCGACAAGAGAATGTCTTCCCCACTTGCATAAAGCCGGCGAATCGGCCGTTGTGAATGTTGTTTCCCTTGCCGGTAAAAATGCCTTTTTGAATGGCGGCGGTTATTCGGCTACAAAGCATGCCGTCCTGGCATTTAGCCGGTGTTTATTTTTGGAAGAACGCGAAAACGGCGTTCGGGTTCTGGCGATTTGTCCAGGTTCGGTAGATACCGATTTTTTTGATGATCGATCCGAAATTTCTAATACCCGGCGACAGAACATGGTGCAGTCAGAAGATGTAGCCGAAAGCATCCTTCATATGCTTAAACTGCCGCAACGAGCAATGGTGAGTGAAATTGATATTCGGCCTACAAACCCGGGAAAATAAGGTTCACTAATATTTTATAACCCCCTATTAATGGTTTCAAAACAAAGATACATTTTCTCTTTTTTTTTATTATCTTTTGTATCTTGTTAATCCTGTCTTTAAAGGTTTTTGAGAATATTTCCGGTTTATTATGATGAACCTAAAAAATAATATTTTGATTCATTCGCTATCCTATATTTCGCTTGAAACGAAGCTGGTAAATCTTTATACTTCCAGAAAGTTCAACTAACTTATCACTAATAATCTTTGAGGATTCAAAATGGTTAAAAAATTTGGGTTGCTGATTTTACTGAGTTCATTGGCTGGTTGCAGCTCTTACGACACTGCCGGCGAAGACAGTATTTCCGGTGAGGATATTAGTCGTCATATCCAGGTGCTTTCATCTGATGAATTTGAAGGGCGTGCTCCATCAAGCCCCGGTGAAGAAAAAACAATTAATTATTTGAAGGCCGAATTTGAAAAACTGGGATTGGAACCCGGAAATGGCGATAGTTATTTTCAAGAGGTTCCCCTGGTAGAAATTACAACCAGTCCAAATGCAAAATTATCGGTTACAGGAAACGGGCAAACGAATTCATTTTCTTATGGAAATGAATATATGGCCTGGACCAAAAGGGTTGTCGGCAACGCTTCAATCAAAAATTCCGAATTGGTTTTTGTCGGCTATGGTACAGTTGCACCCGAATATAATTGGAATGACTACGAAGGAATAGATGTAAAGGGTAAAACCGTGGTGATGCTGGTCAACGACCCTGGTTTCGCCACTCAAAACGACGAATTGTTTAACGGCAATTCCATGACCTATTATGGCCGCTGGACTTATAAATATGAAGAAGCTGCCCGCCAACAAGCTGCCGGTGCAATTGTAATCCATGAAACCAAACCTGCAGGATATCCATGGGAAGTCGTAAGTGGCAGTTGGTCCGGTCCGCAATTTGATCTTGTGAGTGATGACAATAACATGTCGCGCTGTGCAATCGAAGGCTGGGTTACCATCGAAGTGGCAAAAAAGATCTTTGCACAATCCGGCATGGATTTCGAATCTCTCAAATCTAAAGCTGCCCAACCTGGTTTTAAGGCGGTTTCTATGGAATTAACCGCCTCGCTTTCTTTAAGCAATGATATCAAACAATCAACATCAAACAATGTAATTGCGGTTTGGCCGGGAAGCGACCGCAGTGATGAATATGTGTTTTATATGGCGCACTGGGACCACCTGGGACGAGATCCCAATTTAGAAGGAGACCAGATCTATAACGGCGCTTTTGATAATGCCACAGGCACTGCCGGTTTAATCGAATTGGCTGAAGCCTATACCAAACTTTCGAGTCGGCCATCCCGATCGATTGTATTTCTGGCCGTCACTGCAGAAGAACAGGGATTGCTGGGTTCCAAATTCTATGCAACGAATCCGATCTATCCTTACAATAAAACCGTGGCAGCCTTAAACATGGACGGATTGAACGTATTAGGAAAAATGAAGGATATCACCATCGTGGGTTATGGTAATTCCGAGCTTGATGATTACCTGGCTGCAGCTGCAAAAGAACAAAACCGTACGGTCATTCCCGATCCTTCACCGGAGAAGGGTTACTTTTATCGCTCCGATCATTTCAGTTTCGCCAAAGAAGGCATTCCTGCTTTGTATACCGATCAAGGAATGGATCATGTTGAACATGGCAAGGAATGGACTGAAGAACAACTCAATGACTATCTTGAAAATCGCTACCATAAACCGGCGGATGAGTTTAATCCGGAATGGGATTTTTCCGGTGCAGTCGACGATTTGAGGTTGTTGTTCAAAGTCGGTTATCGTTTGGCGAATGAATCGACTTTCCCGAATTGGCGTGAGGGTAATGAATTCAAAGCCAAGCGTGATGCTGATATGGCAGGAGAAGGGAAATAACAGGACAGGATTAACAGGATTTGTTATTTGAAAAAATAATATAGCCACGGATTCGCATGGATAAAACACAAGTTTTAATAAATGGAGCTTCAAAATCACTTTTTCAAACTTAAAATATTTCGACAAATTGCATATTGCATGTAATGATTTTTGATTTTTTTCTAAAGGTTTCATCCGTGGCAATCAGTGAAAATCTGTGGCTAAATTATTTGGTTGCGGCCAAGACCGCACTGTGTTAATCGACTAAATTGTTTTAATGAATAAAAGTATCAAAGTATTTGCACCTGCATCGGTTGGTAATGTTGCTTGTGGATTTGATGTTTTCGGATTTGCCATCGATAAACCCGGTGATGAAGTCATTGCTAAACTTATAGACAAACCTTCAGTTACAATTTCCAAAATTTCCGGCGATCAAGGGAAACTGCCTCTTGATCCCGATAAAAATACGGCAAGTGTTGCAATAACCCAATTTCTGAAACAGTGCAATTCCAAACAAGGAATCGACATTGAATTGCACAAAAAAATGCCCCTGGGTAGTGGATTGGGTTCAAGCGCTGCAAGCGCCGTCGCTGGTGTTGTAGCAGCCAATGAGCTATTAGGGAATCCCCTTTCGACAAAGGAGTTGCTGCCGTTTGCAATTGCAGGTGAGCGGGTTGCGAGTGGTTCTGTACATGCAGACAATGTGGCGCCATCTCTTCTGGGTGGATTCATATTAATCAGAAGCTATGATCCCCTGGACATCATTCCAATATCGACGCCACCAGATCTGGTCTGCACGGTTGTTCATCCCCAAATTGAAATTCGTACGGAAGAAGCGCGCAAAATTTTGCCGCATCAAATCCCATTAAAAAGCGCGATCCAACAATGGGGCAATACCGCCGGACTCATTGCCGGAATGTTGAACTCCGATTATGACCTGATCGGACGTTCCCTGCAGGATGTGGTTGTCGAGCCGGTGCGGGCCAGTTTGATCCCCGGTTTTTACAAAGTGAAAAAAGCCGCATTGGAAGCAGGTGCACTTGGATGCAGCATTTCAGGCGCCGGCCCTTCCCTGTTTGCTTTGAGTTCCGAATTCGCTGTGGCTGAAAAAATAGGATCGGCTATGCAGAATGTGTTTACAAAAGAAAACATTGAAAGTGATGTTTATATCTCTAAAATAAATTGTGAAGGTGCAAAAGTAATTGGATGATAGATTCTTGTCATTCTTGACACCAAGAGATTCTTCTCTACGCTCAGAATGACATTAAGAGTTTTTAGGCAAAAATGAACTGAAGAATACTTAGTGTCCGAACAAATAATACGCATTCTATCATTCCCGCATGCTTTCAGGCTGTCCGAGAACTACCAAAATGTCATCCCCGAATGACAGATTAGGAAACCATGGTTGTCTCGTTTTCGTTCAGACACTATTTATAAATTCGACCATAGAAAAATTAATACAATGATTAAGATGGTTTGATTATGGTTTTTTGAAATTGGGATTTATTTATTATTTATTATTTATTATTTGAGATTTGCAAATTGTTATGAAATGGTATAGCACAAACCACAAAAGTCCCCTGACCTCATTACACGATGCCGTCCTGCAAGGACTCGCCCCGGACGGCGGCTTGTATTTGCCAACGGAAATCCCCTCTTTTTCTTTGAACTTTATCGAACATTTGCATTCAATGTCCATTCAAGAAATCGCGTTTGAAGTGGCAAGACAATTCACCAAACAGGAAATCACAAAAGCCGTTCTTGAAGAAATCATCGATTGTGCCATCACGTTCGATGCACCGCTTGCCAAAATTGAAGATGAAGTGTACTCATTGGAACTTTTTCATGGACCTACCCTGGCATTTAAGGATTTTGGCGCCCGGTTTATGGCAAGACTGATGGCCCACTTTGTGCAAAATTTAGATCGAGAGTTGACTGTCCTCGTCGCCACATCCGGAGATACCGGCAGCGCAGTTGCCCATGGATTTATGGATATCGATGGCATTCGCGTTGTCCTGCTTTATCCAAGCGGCAGGGTAAGTAAAATACAAGAGCAGCAATTGACAACCCTGGGTGGTAATGTAACGGCTGTGGAGCTTGATGGTACCTTTGATGATTGTCAGAAACTGGTAAAACAAGCAGCCACAAACAGCGAAGTGCTCAAAAAACTAAATTTAACTTCAGCCAACTCGATCAATATAGCAAGGTTGATTCCACAAATATTTTACTATTTTCGCGGCGTGGGTCAATTGCAGCAGGAGTACCATAATTTAGTTATTTCTGTTCCGAGTGGTAACTTCGGCAACCTGACCGCCGGAATCCTTGCAAAAAAAATGGGGCTGTCAATCCAAAAATTTATCGCAGCTACAAATATCAATGATATTGTCCCAAAGTACCTGGAAAGCGGCATTTACGAACCCAAACCCTCCATTGAGACGATAGCCAACGCCATGGATGTTGGCAATCCCAGTAACTTCGCCAGGATACTGGAACTGTATGATCACTCAGTCGATAAAATTCGAAAGGATATTTGCGGTGCTCATTTTACAGACGATCAAATTCGTGATACAATTCATGAAGTTTTTGAAGCCACCGGAACCATTTTAGATCCACACGGTGCAATCGGTTATATGGGATTGATAAATTTTATAAAAAATAGCTCTATTCCCCGAACCGGTATTTTCCTGGCAACCGCACATCCGGCTAAATTTTGGGATCACGTTTATCCCATCGTTGGTGACCAACTTCAAATGCCTGATTCACTTCAACAAGCTCTGGATAAAGAAAAGCAATCTATTCTCATGGAGAATGATTTCGAACAATTCAAAGAATTATTACTTAACTTGATCTATTCATAACGCAGCAAACATTTCTGGACAGGATAAACAGGATTTTCAGGATAAAAATCCAGTATATCTTGTTAATCCAGTCAAAAAAATAATGTCTACTAAAAAAGATAGTTCAAAAAAAAATGATTGAATGAATCAATTCATGAAAAAGCCAGCATTATTTTTACTTACATTTCTATTCACATTCCCATCCGTTTCACAAAACAATCCCCATCTCTTTAATTGGAAAATTGGTG
>JADFJB010000126.1 GCA_022566355.1 candidate division KSB1 bacterium | reverse complement strand
CTGCAGCAGCTGATGCTATTTTGTTTTTGAATTTTATCAGCAGCAGGAATCCCAATTATCTTATTGGAGAACAAGTAATCGCTGCGCCTATTATCCGATCAATCAACCTGGAAGCAATATCAACAGGGTATATGCAGGTGGAATCCGGGAATATCACAACGGTTGAATTTCTTTCCGGATCCAGGCCTATTCCCCGTGATAAAAGCGAAATAGCAGTAGCGCATGCATTAGCTGCGGAATATATCGGGATGAAATTAGTTTACCTGGAAGGTGGCAGCGGAGCAAAGTTCTCTATTCCCGATGATATGATTTGTAAGATATCAGAGCAAATCAACATCCCTCTTGTTGTTGGTGGCGGTATCCGATCAGCTAAAGAGGCACGCGCAAAGGTTGATGCCGGCGCAGATTTTGTTGTGATTGGAAATGCGATGGAAAATAATTTATCTGAGACATTCATACAAGAATGTGCCGAAGCCATTCATTTGTGATTAATAAAATATTCTATGAAACATTAAAGCTTGGAAGCTAAATTTTAAATGATAGATATTCATACTCATCTTCTTCCCGAATTTGATGATGGTCCAAGATCAATAGATGATACCAGGAGAATGCTGGCATTAGCAGAAAAAGACGGGACTACTGAAATAATTCTGACTTCCCATATTTTAAGTCCCGCTGACTTTGATAGAGAAGAGGAGATCCTTGAAAAATTTAAGCAAGTAAAGGATATCGTTAAAAAAGATGGTAGAAAGCTTAAAATTTATTTAGGCGGTGAAATTTTTCTACATCCGGATACTGAGCTGAACAAGGCCTTTACCACTTTTAATAATAATGGTAAATATGTTCTGGTGGAATTTGGCATGCGCGCCATTCCGGAATTTGTGCCCAAGAAAATTTTTGATTGGACCATGAATGGAATTCTGCCCATACTCGCCCATCCGGAACGATTGCTGCCGATCATAAAAAATCCTAAATATGCTTATCGATTTGTCCAGATGGGTGCCAGCTTGCAGGTAAATGCCGGTAGTCTACTGGGCATTTTTGGAGATTCCGTAAAAAAATGCGCTCAGGAACTTCTTGAACATGATTTGGTTCATTTCGTTGCTTCCGATGGCCATGATATTCGATCACGTTCCATATCTTTAAAAAAAGCATATAATTTAGTTTCAAGTCAATATGGACTAAGTAAAGCCGAAGTTTTGTTTGAAATGAATCCTATTCGTGCCATTCTAGGTGATGAGTTAATCAAATCCGAGCCCATTGCATTTGAAGAACGAAACAACGGCTCCAGGCGGTGGCAAGCGCTGAAACGGAAATTTGGTCTAATACGTGAACCATGAACCACTCCCATCTTGAATCCATCCGTTCCGAACTTAGAGAAAGTTCAGAAGTTAAAATCCGTGTTGCTGAAAAGCTTTCTTCTTTAATTGCAGAGATCGCAAACATAGCCATTCAATCCCTGAAATGTGGCGGTAAAATCCTGTTTTGTGGAAATGGCGGCAGTGCGGCTGATGCTCAACATTTAGCAACGGAAATGGTGTGTCGTTTGGAATTAAATAGGCCGGCGATTGCGGCTCTTGCCTTAACGACAGATACTTCACTAATCACAGCTCAATCAAATGACAGGGGATTTGAATTCATATTTTCCCGGCAAATCGAGGCTTTAGGCAAACCAGGCGATGTATTAATAGCAATCACAACCAGCGGAAATTCGGAAAATGTATTAAAAGCAGTGCAAACGGCAAAGTCCCGAAAAATGCAAACTGTGGCTTTTTCCGGGATGGGTGGGGGTAAAATTATTAACATGGTAGATTATGGATTAACAGTGCCATCTTCAAATGCTCAACGAATTCAGGAAGCTCAAATAACCATAGGCCATATTTTTTGCGGCCTGGTTGAGAAAGAGTTAGTTGAACAAAGCAAAGAGGAAATTAGTATTTGAATGATATACTTAATACGCTTTAAAAAAATGTCAACAATTATACTTCATTTGTCGATTATTAAATCCTGGACATCCTGTTAATCTTGTCTGAATATTTTAATTGATTATAACTGTGTTATTAATAGGATGAACCACAACTATCTAGAAATATAAATGTTTTCCTTTTTACAAAGTTATTTTTTATATGGATTGTTTGCGGTAAGCCTGCCAATCCTTATCCATTTGTTTAACCGGCGCAAAGCCACACGAGTACCATTTAGCACCATTTTTTTCCTTAAAGAATTGCAGAAAAAACAGATGAGCCGTCTGAAGCTTAGACAGATCATCCTTTTACTCCTTAGAGCCTTGGTTATCGCAATGGCAGTTATGGCAATGGCAAGACCAACAATACGATCGAGTAGTTTTTTCCTGGGGAAAGCAAATGTTCGAACTGCTGCGGCAATAGTACTGGACAATTCATTAAGTATGCGTTGGGAGGGCCCTGCCGGTACTCGTTATAGTTCGGCTGTAAAATCCGTAAGCAATATCTTGAAGCAATTGAACCATGGAGATCAAATAAGTCTTTTTGTACCTTGTCCGGTTGGAGACTTGTCTTCCCAACAAACTTTTGAAACTCCGGATGCCATAATAAATTTACTTAAAAATTCTTCGGCAAGTATGCTTTATGGGAATATGTTCCAAACCGTTAATCAAGCCGCAGCTTACTTGGACAAGTCAATTTTTCCGAATAAAGAAATGTATATTCTTTCGGATTTTCAAAAAAGTTCATGGCAGCTTGAAGACCTGAAAGAAACCTCACTTGAAGTATCCGGGGTACGCTATTTCACGATTGATTTGAGTGATGTAGAGGATCGTAATGCCGGCCTTATAAAAGTAGAATTACAAGAGCAGATCATTGAATTAAGCAGGCCTGTTGCTGTTATTGCAGACATCGGTAATTTTGGCAATGGCGACCTGGAAGACTTGATGGTACATGCTTTTTTAATGGAAAATAGAGTGGGGCAAAATACGTTGAGTATTCCAAAAAGCAGAAGCGAAAATATTTCTTTTAACCTAACATTAAAAGAAACTGGCTTTATTTCTGGCATGGTGGAACTGGAAGACGATCCGCTTCTGGAAGACAACCGGGGATATTTTACTTTTTATCTTCATAAGAAGATCTCCATACTTTTGCTTGGCGATCAAGAAGATTTGGATTATCTGAAACTTGCTCTTGCACCCAAACCCGAACAAAACCGGTTATTCGTTTTTAAACGTGTGAATCAACTGCAGAATTTGGATATTCCCCTTTCTCAATTCCCGGTTGTAATTATGGCGGATCAATCCATTTTATCTGAAAGTGATATTGCCAGACTCATCCAATATGTTCACGGTGGCGGACATATGATCTTTTTTCCTGGCGGCCAAACCGATATTCGAGGCCTAAATGAGAGATTTCTAACTCCCCTTGGAGCTCCGGTATTTCGAGGCAGTACGGGAACCCTGGGAAAAGTTGAATCTTACATTGGCTGGGGATCAATAGATTTCAAGCACCCGATATTTTCAAATGTGTTCCGCGGGAAAATTGATAAATTGGATTCGCCGCAGTTTTACTTTCGGCTAAATCTCGATTCTCAATCAGGTGGAGCCGATGTAATCAAATACAATGATAACTCTCCGTTTCTCCATGTTTCAAATATCGAAAAAGGAACTATCTTTTTGTTTACATCAGGGTTGGATCCCGAATGGAATAACATGGTCTATAAGTCTATTTTTCCACCATTGATTTACCGGAGTGTAATTTATTTGGCATCACAAAATCAGCAACAAGCTTCTACATCGATGGTTGGCGAAGAACTTCAAAGTGAACTCTATGATCCTGAAGCGTCTTATTCGATTCTGAGGCCTGATGGTGTGGAAGAAAAGGTTACACCGAAGCAAACTGGTATTTCTCTTCAGATCCGCTATACCAATACAAAAATTCCTGGAATTTATAAGTTACTAAAAGGCACTACTGTGATCAAACAATGGGCTGTGAACGTCGATACTAAAGAGTCAGGTTTCGAAAGGATTTCACTTAAAGACCTGGATGATATATTAGCAGGGCAATCTATGGCGCTATCTGTTAGTGGGGCTTTTGGAGAACAGATTAAAAAAAACAGGTTTGGTAGTGAATTTACTAAGTGGTTTTTTATACTAGCAATCGTGTTCATGATTTGTGAAATGTTATTATCGCGGGAAGACCTCCTATCAAATATTCCCGGCATTAAAAAGTTAGTGAAGGAGAATGAATAACTGGCTTTGACTCATCAAGTTGACAATTGGCAAAACGGTACAGAACTGGCGATTTTAGTAACCGTAAAAATGCCCATTCAAAAAGAATGGGAAGTAAATGACTATCTGGATGAACTAAGTTTGTTGGTTAATACCGCCGGGGCCGAGGTAGTCGATCGAATAATTCAGGAGCGGAAAAAAATCGATCCCGCATATTTTATCGGGAAAGGAAAAGCTTTAGAGCTGGCTGAGAAAGTTAAGAAATTGAAATTGGATTTGGTTGTTTTCGATGATGATCTTACTCCGGCTCAAGTACGAAACCTGGAAAATATTACAGAAGCAAAAGTAATAGATAGAAGCGGGTTAATTCTGGATATTTTCGCGAGGCGGGCAAAGACCCGAGAAGCAAAAACCCAAGTAGAGCTTGCTCAATTAGAATATCTTCGACCCCGGTTAACCCGTCGTTGGAGCCACCTTTCCCGGCAGGAAGGGGGTATTGGCACAAGGGGTCCGGGAGAAACACAGTTAGAAACAGATCGCCGGCTGATTGATAAGCGGATATCGAATTTAAAAGCGGATTTGAAAAAAATATCCCAGCAACGAGGTACACGACGACAAAACAGGAAAGATCTTTTTAAGGTGGCTCTTGTCGGATATACCAACACTGGTAAATCTACTATTTTAAATGCACTAACAAACGCAGAAGTAGTTACCGAGAACCGTTTGTTTGTTACACTTGATCCAACGGTTCGAGGGTTTCAGATTGGCTCGGAGATTCGAATTCTTTTGATTGATACGGTTGGTTTTATTCGAAAATTACCGCACAACCTGGTAGCTTCATTTCGTAGTACATTGGAAGAAACGATTTTCGCCGATTTATTGCTGCATATTGTAGATATTAGCCATCCTTTATTTGAGGACCAGGTACAATCTGTAAACCATGTGCTCAGCGAATTAAATATTTCTGATAAACCCACAATTACAGTCTTCAACAAAATCGATCTGCTCAAAAATAAAAGTAACATTGATTATTTAAGAGAAAAGTATGAACCCGCAATTTTCATTTCTGCAACACGGGGTTATTTATTATCTGACCTAACCGTAGCCCTTCGTGAAGCTTATGAAAAGAATATTCTCATTAAAGAAATTAAGGTTCAATCAAATACATCTAATATACTTAACGCAATAAGTACTTTAGGGACAATTCTGGACACGAATTCATGTGCTGATGGTTTTTATATCAAATTTAAAATATCTAAAATTAATGATAGTAAATTGGAAACCATATTAAAAAAATATGATGAGAAAGTAACCGAGATTTAAAAGAATATCAAATGGCTGAAAACACTCAAATATCCGTTTTAAACCTTATAAAAGAAAAAAGTAGAGCAATCGCCCCAAAACTGGTGGAAATAAGACGTCACCTCCATCAAAATCCGGAGTTGTCGTACAAGGAATTTGAAACCAGTAATTATCTAAAGAAATGGTTGGAACCGGTTGCTATGGAGGTCAGGACAGATTATGCAGAAACCGGTTTAGTTGGAATTATTCAAGGGAACAAACCAGGGTCTGTTGTGGCACTACGCGGCGATATAGATGCGTTGCCGATTAAGGAACAAACAGGATTATCTTTTGCATCAAAAAATAAGGGCGTGATGCATGCATGCGGCCATGATTCCCACGCCACAGTTGCTCTGGGCGCTGGATTGATATTGTCTGAACTTAAAGATCAACTAAAAGGGTGTGTCAAAATTATATTACAACCGGGTGAAGAAAAAAACCCGGGTGGTGCTTCCATCATGGTGGGAAACGGTGTTTTGAAAGACCCGGACGTTGATGTGATTTTTGGAGTCCATTCGGATCCCAGGTATGGTGTCGGTGAAATAGGCTATCGAGATGGTGCGACGATGGCAGAAGCGAATGAATTTATCATTACTATTAAAGGGAAGGGTGGCCATGGAGCGACACCACATTTGACTATTGATCCAATTGTAATCGCAGCTCATGTGATTTTATCTTTACAAAATATTTCAAGTCGAATGGTGGATCCGCAGGACCAGGTAGTTGTTACGGTTGGAAAAGTGTGCGGCGGCAAAACAACCAACGTGATTCCAACAGAAGTAGAGTTGATGGGAACGGTTCGCACATTTAAGCCTGGGTTAAGTCAAGATATAGAAGCAATGATGCGTAGAATCGTAGGTGGAATCACATCCGCCTATGATGCCGAAAATGATTTTAAGATGAGTTATGGTTCTCCGGCAGTTATTAATGATGAAGAAGTCACCCAATTTTTGCTTCAATCGGCCCATCAATATATTGGCGAAAACAATTGCCACTATATTGAGAAACCAAGTATGGGTGCGGAAGATTTCTCATTTTATCTACAAGAAGTGCCGGGATGCTTTTTTAGGTTGGGAACGGGAAATCAGGAAAAGGGTATAACTTCCGTATTCCATCAGTCAACTTACGACATTGATGAAGATGCTTTACCCATTGGGGCTGGATTTATGGCTTACCTGGCTTATAATTATTTAGCAAATCAAGCATAGTTCAAGTGTTATGAAAATGAAATTTAAAGATAAAACTATTATTTTCTTCTTATTATTTTTCTTATTGCCTTTTAGGGCTGAAGCTCAACGAATTCGGGGAACAAATATCAGTTTTGAAGAAGGCGATTGGATCAGTTATACCCAATGCCGGTATATCAACTCAATTCAAGTGACGCCATTTTTAGTCTATGCAGCTAGCGAGGGTGGAATTCTTCGCTACGATTACCATGCCCGAAAATGGCTTTTCCCGTTCACCATCAGCAACGGTTTACCGGATAACAATGTGCTGGTAGCTGCTTATGATATCTCAACAAATTTACTTTGGTGCGCTACTGAGGAGGCAATATCTGTTTATCATCAAGAATCGAAAATGTGGGAAAATTCCTACCTGGATGAAGTTGGGTTGCCATTTGGAGACCCGGTGGTATCCATTGGGTTCGATAATCAAAATGTATGGATTGAGACACAATCCGGCAATTATTTTAGAAGTCCATCTCAATTTTTAGTGCTATCTCCAGAAGACAAGCCATCTGAAGATTTTATAAATTGGGTTGGCAAGCAAGGATTTGTTCCAATCCGGCTTCAACAATACAATTTGAACAATTCAATGATGTTCATCGATAATGCGGTGGAATATTTTATTCAGGATAACAATCTTCGTGATTTTCGATTTAATTATTATGTAATCGATAATTGGCAAACTTTATGGGCCGGAACGAACGGTCTTGGAATGTTTAGCGGTAATACGCGCACTGGCAATATGCAGCACAAACCATTTGGCTTGCTGAATCCGGATGTTAAAGCTATATATAAGGATCAGAAAAATATTTGGATCGGGGGAAATAATCAAGATCCCAATATGAATGGAATAAGTGTTTGGGAATATAAACGAGATCGTTGGTCCTATTTTGAACCCAAGTACATTTCTCGTTTTAGTAACATGAATATAAGGGATATTTCTTCAACGAATGAATCTGTCTGGTTTGCAACGGAAAATGGTTTGGTGCGCTATCAAAAAGACAAAGATCGCTGGCGAACCTATACTGTTTTTGATAATTTGAGGGACAATAATATATATTCCATTGCAGGAGATGATTCTACACTTTGGGTAGGATCCAGGGATGGTCTGGATCGGATCACCAATATCCGGGGAAAAATGGATTCAATTTCAATCTCTCCCATTACCCCGGGCAAAGATGAAGTGTCGGTGTTTGACATTCTAGTTGATAAAAACATTGTTTGGGCCGGAACCAACTGGGGACTATTTTATTATGATAAGTCCACCCGGGGGAAAGGATTTTATCGTGGCGTGGAGGGGCCCGGAGTTGGCGCCATAACAGCTATTGCCAAATTGGGAGACAGTTTATGGGTTTCTACCCTGAACACGATTGAAGTTTACGATGTAAAAAACAAGGTTTGGAGAGGATCTCCTGCTCGAAAGGTATTTGATGGAACACTGATTAATGATATTGCCGCAACGAAAAACAGTATTTGGGTAGGGACCGACAACGGTTTATATAAACACAATTTAATAGACAAATATTGGAGGAATTTTACAACCGACGATGGCCTTCTCGATCCGGTTGTACAAAAAATTCTTCCTGATCAGGATTATCTGTATATAGGCTCTCCCCAGGGCTTGACAAAATTTTATTGGAATTCACCCAATCGAATTGATTGATCAGCATAGAACCTGTTCGGAGTTTTAATGGACAATTCAATTTTAGACCCATTGGCAATTCAAAGCGATAGCAAAATTGTTTTTTTGATATTGGATGGAATCAGTGGTTTGAAAGTTGATGGTAAACCAGGAACTGAAATGCAAGTTGCGAATCTCCCCAACCTGGATCGGTTGGCGAAAGAATCAATTTGTGGTTTGCTTGATCCTATTTTGCCTGGCGTAACACCGGGCAGTGGCCCTGCCCATTTTGCTTTGTTTGGCTATGATCCGATTGAATTTAACATGGGTCGCGGGGTTTTATCTGCATCCGGTGTTGGATTCGAACTAACAGACCGGGATCTTGCGGCACGAATAAATTTTTGTACTGTCGATGGGAGTGGTAATGTAACTGACAGGCGAGCCGGAAGAATTGCTTCCGGGATTGGCGTACGATTATGTGATAAAATTGAATCTGCTGTTGTTGTTCCGGCTGGCTATGAGTTTAATTTTCTACCTGAAAAAGAACACCGGGCAGTAATGATTCTGCGCGGGGATGGTTTGAATGACTCTGTCCAGGATACCGATTCTCAACAAACCGGCGTTCCGCCACTGGAACCGGAAGCCCTTTCTCCGGAAGCTGATTTTACATCAGGGCTATTAAAGGATATCATTTCGCAAATCCGGGGGATCCTGGCTGATGAATCTCCGGCCAATATGGTCCTTTTGCGTGGATTTGCAAAACATAAAAAATATCCGTCGATGATGGAAAGATTTAAGCTAAAGTCTCTGGCAATCGCTAATTATCCTATGTACCGGGGCATCTCGAGATTAATAGGCATGGACCTGAACCCGGTGACCCCGAGTATACAAACCCAAATTGATGCGCTGGAAAACAAATTCAATGAATATGACTATTTTTTTATTCACATCAAATATACGGATGCCTGTGGAGAAGATGGCGATTTTGATGGAAAGGTTAAGGTGCTAGAGGAAGTGGATGAACTGATCCCCCGAATTGTAGAACTAAACCCCGATGTTTTGGTTGTTACCGGCGATCATTCGACACCCTCAAAAATGAGCACACATAGCTGGCATCCTGTTCCGGTTCTTATAAACTCAAATTTGGCGCGTATTGACCCCGTTGAACATTTCGATGAAATCAGTTGTATCCAGGGTGGAATTGGGCGACAACCTTCGGTTCATCTGATGGGTCTGGTGCTTGCCCATGCGAATCGGCTGCAAAAATTTGGAGCTTAAAAAAGGCACAAAGGCACAAAGTGACAAAGATAAAAGAAAAAACAAAAATTGCTCCGGGGTGTCATTACGAGGAGTTCCGACTGGTCGGGATGACGAAGCAATCTCATACATGACAGTTAAAGCCGGAAGAACCGAATAGAAATATGGGAGATAAAATCAAATCCAGGTTCGAACTTCTCGAACACACTGGCGATTCAGGGTTAGAGGTTTGGAGTGAATCACCGGAAGGAATATTAGAAACGGCAGCGCTGGGGATGTTTTCCATCCTCGTAGAATTAAATACCATTCAGCCTGAATTTCAAAAAAGCATTGAATTGCAATCCGGTTCAAGAGAAGATTTATTGGTCGATTGGCTGCGTGAATTAAACTTAATTTCTATTTTAGATGAAATGCTTTTTTGCCGCTTTGAAATTCAGAAATTAAAGGATAATTCTCTAAATGCACATATCTTTGGAGAGCCTGTTTCGAAAGATAAACATAAAATATTCCGTGAAATTAAAGCGGTAACCTATCATGATTTGATTTTTGAACAGAGAGATTCCGGCTGGTTTGCAAGAGTGATTTTTGATTTATGAATTGATTTAAAAACATTAAGACAGGATTAACAAAATTAACAGAATTAAAAGATGATAAATGAAACGTGACCATTGTTTTGAAACCGTTATAACATATTGTTTTTTTGTCATTAACCCGTGGCTTAAGAGATAGTTGCAGAATGCATAAAATTCCACAGAATGTCATTCTGAACGAAGCGAAGCGGAATGAAGAATCTCTTGATTTTAAAGAATACCTGGCATCATTCATTTTTAATGAAAACAGTGAAGGAGATTTGTTTATCTCCAATGAGAAAAAAACCAGGGTCGAAACCAATAAGATTGATGGAGAAGAATATTCCCAATTTATTAATGAATTCTGGACATCAAAGCAGCGGCAGGCTTCCTCCCTGCACGAAATCGCCTATCGGGCTTGTTTTAAACCGCAGTTGCCACGATTTTTTATTGAGACCCTTTCACAAAAAGGAGATGTGATTTATGATCCGTTTTCCGGCAGAGGTACAACTGTTCTTGAAGCGGGACTGTTGGATAGAAATGTAATTTCTAACGATGTGAATCCTTTAAGCAGGATATTAACCTATCCAAGGTTTTTTGTTCCGGATATTTTGGCAATAGAAAATCGTTTAAATGAAATTCCATTTCAGGAAGAAACAACTGCAAATTTCGATCTATCGATGTTTTATCATCCGAAAACAGAAAACGAATTAATTTCACTCCGCAACTACTTTTGTGAAAAAAATAAAAATCAGCAGGAAGATCTTCCGGATGCGTGGATTCGTATGGTTGCGACCAACCGCCTAACTGGCCATTCTCCGGGTTTTTTTTCTGTGTATACGTTGCCACCAAATCAGGCTGTGAATGCGCAAAACCAAAAAAAGATCAATGAGAAAAGAAAGCAAAAACCTGAATACCGTAATGTGAAAAAGTTGATCCTGAAGAAAACCAGGACCCTGCTGAAAGGAATGACCCGGGAGATAAAAGTGAAGCTGAAAAACATTGGCGATCAGGCAGTTTTTTTGAATACCGATGCCAGGGATACCAACGAAATCCGTTCTGATTCTGTTCAACTTACGGTTACCTCGCCGCCCTTTTTGAATGTTGTGCAATACGCGAATGACAATTGGTTGCGCAGTTGGTTTAATGATATCGAAGTTGAGAAAGTATCAAAGAAAATTACGATGGCCAGAACTGTTGAGGACTGGAATAGTGTAATGGGACAGGTTTTTAGTGAACTGTTCAGGATTACAAAACCGTATGGCTGGGTCGCTTTTGAGGTTGGCGAAGTGAACAAAGGCAAAATAAAATTAGACGAGCATATCGTACCTATTGGCGTTGCGGCAGGATTTAACTGCGAAGGGATTTTAGTTAATCGCCAGAATTTCACAAAAACCGCTAATATCTGGGGGATCGATAACAATTCCAAAGGGACAAATTCCAATCGGGTTGTGCTTTTTCAGAAACAATAAGAAGAATTCAGACAGGATTAACAAGATTTACAAATGAAGAGAATGAGTCATTGTTTTAAAACCGTTTAAACGCTTATAACAGATTGTTTTTTATGTTATTAACTCCCTGATTAACAAGATTCCCGCTTTAAAGAAAATCTGCATCTCCTGGTGAGGCAGGATTATTGTCAAAAAAGGAAACCGCTATTTTATGTGCAAATCATTCTCAATGTGGATTCACATGATGCGGATAAGATTGTGCCGGGAAAAGCAGCATTGATTTGCGGTTTTGCAACAGCCCGGGAAGTTGACAGCGCCCCATTGTGGGATTTTGGCTCGAAAATGGGTGGCTCCGGCGGTTACAAATGTTATTATATTTCCATAAAGAATTTGCATCCTGTTAGGGATTTATTAAATTACTGATTGGAATAGCTCAATAAATCTGAATGAGGATGGGATGGATTATAAAAAAATAATAACTATTAGTGCCGGAATATAAAATCCCCGATATCTTTGAGAAATCCTTAAAAAAGGCGGATTCAATTCACATAATATCCAAACGAAGTCAATAAAATAAAAATTCTGTCAAAAATTTGGTGAAGGCGGTAGATGAGTAGTGTATAAAGCTGAGGACACCAAAAAGGGAGGACACTATGTATGATGATTTGTCGTTAGAACACTTTATGGAAGGTTTAAGAAAAAGGAATCCTGGAGAAATTGAATTTCATCAAGCAGTTTACGAAGTAGCGGAATCAGTCATTCCGTTTATTTTGGAAAATCCAAAATATCAAAAGGCAACGGGATCTATTTCCATAAAAAGAAACAGTAAAATTGTAAGTATAAATTAGTTGCAAAATAGATCCCGTTCGTGTGACGGGATGACAGTGATAAGGTTTATGAATAATGCAGGTTAACTTATTGTAAAATTAAAAGTTAACAAATATAAATATTTGCTTTGATTATATACATCCATCTAACCATTCAAAAAAAAATAA
>JADFJB010000125.1 GCA_022566355.1 candidate division KSB1 bacterium | reverse complement strand
AGATTCCGGAGGCAGGTTATGTAGTTCTGAAGATCTACAGCATCTTAGGGCAGAAAATCCGCGTGCTTACAGAGGCCTATTATGAAGCCGGATATCACAGCTTACGCTGGGATGCCAGAGATAATGCAGGCAATCCGGTGCCAAGTGGTGTGTATCTTTACCAGCTACGAGCAGGAGAATTTTCACAGGTGAGGAAAATGAGTTTGATGAGATAAGGAAAGAGGACAAAGTAACAAAGTGTAGAGAAGAAAGAAAAATAGAAAAAGGAAAAATACAAACTCAGACTTTCTTGTCTGTTGCACGCCAGTGTCATCGCGAGGAGCGAAGCGACGTGGCGATCTCATTCATGATCCCAGGAGATTGCTTCCGCTAACTGGCGAATTGCAATTACACTTAATTGTTACGACAGATATTCTTGTCTGGCCATGCCTCAAAAAACGGAAAAATGAATATAGCCCAGGAATTTATTCATGGGTACTGAATGAAGAAAAATAATGCGAAGTCCCGCAGTCACGAATGAAAAAGAAAGTCGAAAAGGATCAAAGCAAGAGATATGAGCCGTGAAACGGCAATGGTTAAACGGCAGATTTGAATTATGATAAACCTATTATGAAATTAAATGGGTAGAACAGACATTCTTGTCTGTCCACACTAAAAGCATCTGCCATAATTACAGACAGGAATGTTTGTTTTACCAGCCCAACATCACTTCCGCTTCACCACATCGCCGTTCTGAAAATTGCTGCCTGAAATGAGCTCTGCTTTGGACGCTTTACCACCAACCATATCAGAAACCACTTTAATAGTCCCTACTTTTTCTAATTCGGCACCGAGAGAAATACCGGTATCCGGATCGATGAGCTCTTCACCTTTTCGGTAAACAAAAAGAACATCATTCACTTTTACACCCGCAAGAGAGCCTTTATTGATGATTACCCTCGTATCTCCGTCCATTTTAATAACTTTGGCAATTAATTCACCAACCTTGATATTCTTGTCCATAATATCAACAACATCATTGATGGCTTCACGGGTTGCTTTTCCCACCAATGAATCGTCAAATTGGCTGCGATTACGAAAATTTAGCTTGGGTGTACTCAGGGATAGACCTTTTTTGCTTTTGTCTTTTCGGACATTGTCAGAAAAAATAATTTCACCGGTTTCTACATTTACAATTCGAATATCTATGGCAACTGTCGCCTCTTGTTTTTTTATACCAATCCCGATACCTTTAACGCGGCCGCCTAAACTTTCTTTGGAATAGCCAAACTCGCTTACACTGCCAATAATAGCATATTGAACACCAAGTAATTTACCTACTTTAGCTGCAGTCTGTTGTGTAATTGCACCTGATTGCCCCAGTTTTTGTTCTTGCATGATTTTGTCCAAAGCATTACGTTCGTATACCTTAAATTTCCCGGATTTAACCAGGGCGGTCACCAGCATGTCTGACATCCCATAACCAACACCCTTGCCATGCCACCAACGGTAACTGCGCTCGGTTTTATCTTCGAAATCAAAAACAGCAACCCGCTTTTCTTGCGCGATCGCACAGTAGGGTAAACTCATTAAAAATAAAATAAAAATGAGCAGGATATGGGTAAGTTTTTTCATTTTTAGCCCTCCTTGGCTGTTTATTTTGAAAAGAAGTTTCGGGTAATTATTAGTAAGATAGCTCAAAAATACCTGAAAACCAATAGCAAATTCAAGTTTGAATATTATTATTTTGAACCTTCAGTTTAACAGTGAATGATTTGAAATATTCACCACAGAGATCGCCGAGAATGCAGTGAATAGATTAAAACAAAGAATTAAACTTATATTGATTTACCAAAAAATACAGAATGAATTACGTTGAAATAATAAGTTTTAGAAACAACTCTGTGTGTTCAGCTTTTGATGAATTAAGTAGGCTAATGAATTGGAAGGAAGAGCTTGTTCTAAATTAAAGTGGTTTTGAAGAGCCGGAGTTGATCGCCTATCAATTTCCGAAAATAATCTTTGTCTTCTGTGAGCTCAAACTCATGGAACATAGATTTTTCTTCCTCAGAAGGGGAGAGTATATTAAATCCTAAAATTGTGACAAGGATATTAGCCAAACCGACAATTCCTGAAAAAGAATCACTGGAAACGATATGATGATGTGCCGCAACAGCTTCTACTATGTTTTCCGGAAGGTTCCATTTTTCAAGGAGAACGGCTGCAACTAAAGTATGAGAAAAACCAAACATGGCTTCTTCATTTTGTAGAAATTTGGAACTGTCAAGGTCTTTCAATTTAAGTATTTGAAGATACTGATCTTGAAATCGTTCGATAAGAACCAATTTACCGATATCATGGAGCAATCCTGATATGTAAGCGGATTCAATATCCGAATTCCCATTTCTACCAGCAATAATTTTTGATAAGACCGCTGTTGCAATACTGTGTTCCCACAAGCCCTGGTAATATTTTGAAAGGGGGCCTGGTTTGTAGAATAAGTTATACGCTGTTGCTACTATAACCAAACTTCGGATAGAATGCATTCCCAATAAAGCAACCGCATCTTGAACGCTGTTGATTCTTCTTGGAAATCCGTAATGGGCGGAATTGGCTAATCGCAAGACTCGTGTTGCTATGGACGGAGAGCCGCAAATTACATCTGCTACCCTTGAAGCCGAGCTTGTTGGATTATTGGATAATTCGATTATTTTTTTAAGAATGATAGGCGGTTCGGAAAATCCGTCGGTTTTATTGAGGATATCAAGTAAGATTAAATCTGCTTGTTTTGTATCTGGTGTATTTTGAACAACTTGTGTCATGCATATAGCATCGGCGTTTTCTTTAAGCTTCTTAAGTTTTGGTTAGAACTATTGTTATGAATTATATGAATATGGGAAAATTATTTTGACAGGATTTACTGGATAGATAGGCAAAAATAATATTTTTAGTAACCAAAACATGGTATATTTGATTCAACCAAACCCCCCTTAAAAAACCGTAATAAATCTAGTTTATCTTGTAGATCTTGGCCAAAAGAAGGAATCAAAAAATTCAAAATTAAAAAAGATTTGAAATGATTTCGTAGGCGCCAACATATGTGCCAATCACACTGCCAATTCCCGTTAACAGGAAGACCAGGAGCAACCTCAATAATTTATTTTTCCACCACATTTTTAGGTTAAGGACATCGCTGCTTAAAGTCTGAAATTCTTTCACAACTGGGGGTGAAAAATAAACCTGTACGAATGCTGTTATATAACCTGCACCAATCAGCGGGGTTAGACTGGTGATCGGCGCCGCAATAAATGCTGCCAGAATGGTAAACGGGTGACCTAAAGCTATTATAGCGCCAATGCTGCTTGGAATTCCATTGGCCAGAATCCAATAAAGCATATTATCCCCGGCTGCAGAAGCTCCTTTGATAAATCCTATATATGCAATTGAACCTAGAATAATTACCGGAATCCCCCAGCCGATTACTTTCCAGATTGGCGAAACGGGTGGTATTATTTCAATTTCCCGTAAATCTTGCTGGTGATTCTTTTCCAGGGCCTCACTAATTCCTTTAACATGTCCGGCCCCCACTACAGCTACAATTTTTTTCCCTGATACTAATCTCATTTTCTGGGTTAGATAAACATCCCGTTCATCAATTAATACTGTTTTTAGAACCGGCATTGCTTTGCCTAATTCATTCATTAATTCTGATAGAACATCTTTCTCTTTGATTTCTTGAAGAAGTTCTTCAGAAATATCATGTTTTTCGAAGGCGCCAGCCAAGCCGACTGATATCAACTGAAATTTTTTTAAAAATGACATTGAATTCCAGGCTCGACGTAGAGTAATACGAATATCTCGATCGCATAATTCAACAGGGATTTGTAACTCTTTTGCGACTTTGGTCGCTTCAAGTAATTCAACACCAGGCATCACGCCAAGTTTTTCGCCAAGCTTCTTCTGGTAAGATGCCAGCAACAAATTAACAATTAAGGTAGCCAACTGTTTTTGGCGAATTATTGTTTTCAGATCCAATTCTTCCCATTTTTTTTGTTGTTCCAATGCTTTGTATCTTTGTGGATCCAGTTCAACACAAACACAGTCGGGCTTTTCATTTTCAATAACTTCTCTAACTAGGTCGGCTGATTTTTGTGAAATATGGGCAGTCCCTACAAGGATGAATTCTTTTCCGTCCACATTCACGATTTGGACATCCGATGGATATTTTTTTACTGAAGATTTCAATATTCTCTCAATATTTGGTTGTTCTTGGAATTTTCTTAGTCCATAAATTTTTGAGTCGAAAATATACTAATTATTTTATGATAAAGCAATCTAGGTAAGTAGTGAATCGACAAAGCAAATAAAAAAGGTTGGAGTGATTTTATAAAGGAAGTACTTATTTTATTAACACCTGGCTGAAGCTTGGCGAAGGGGAAAAATAAAAAGGAAAATCGACGCTTTAACGTTTTCTTTAAACTGTACTCCCGATTAAATGAATCATTTTTGTTCTTCAATTATAAAAATTCAAATTGATTGTGGTTTCACTGAATAACCGAAAAGGATTGTTTATCAAAGTAAACTGGAAATATTTGTTCGTCGAAAAAATAGAAAATTATTTTTTGACTACCTGTGAAAATTTGGGAATTGAGATCGTAGGGAAATTATAGGATGAAATAATTTAATTCTTATTCAATTTACTCAGCAGTGATACTGTCGGCGCAATGATATGGTCGCTAATGGATGGCAGTAATGAATCAATGTTCTTGTAATGAAAAATCGGTGAAATCCATGGATAATCTTGTTTGCTTTCGAAAATCTCCCCGTATTCAATCCCATTGTCTTGCACTAATGGTTGTACCGGGACCCATGGAATATTTTTAACGATTTTTTGTAATTCTTTGGTAACACTGGTTGATCCGGTTATGTCTGCAATAATAAATTTGGAAATTCGAGCTAAAGTTGCAATTTTCTCTGTAATTTCTTTGTTCGCCGAACCATTTAAACCAATTAATACCGGTAAATAGTTATGGCTGCGTAATTCATCTCTAATTGCATCTAATACATCCTTCCGGTCTTCTGAGAACCTGCCCAATATGATAACAATATTTGATGTTATTGATTCAATAACACTATGAATATTTCTGTTGTTTAATAGAAGATTAATCAATTGGGAAACATCAAAATTATCCACTTGAATGAGAAGATCATTGCCCTGGTTAATTTGCAAGCTCTTTTGAATAGTATTATCTAAAGTTAATTCTGATGCAGATATCCCGAAAATATTTGCATTGGATATATCGGCATTACTGAGGTCTGAGCCAATCAAACTAGCAGTGCTAAGGTTACTATTGCTAAGATCGGCGCTGTTCATATCAGCTCCATTCAATATTGCATTTTCCAGGTTTGCACCGCTAAGGTTGGCTTTTGTTAAGATTGCATTGGTGAGATTGGCTCCCCTGAGATCTGCGTTACTCAAGTCAACTTCACTTAAATCTGTTCCTTTTAAAGAAGCATTATTTAAATCAGCAAAAGACAGGTCCGCAGCATTAAGGTTAGCCCCATTCAAATTAACTTCACTTAAAGAGGCATTTTTTAAATTAGCGCCTTTCAAATTAGCTATACTCAAATTAGTTTTCCGTAGAAGGGCATTCTCTAATTTTGCACTGTTAAGATCAGATCCTACAAGACAAGCACCATGAAGATCTACATTACTAAAATCAATTTTTGTTAGTACTGCACTGATCAAATCAACTTCACTAAGATTCGGATGGATATCGGAATTTTTGCTTTTCCACTCATTCCAAATATTCACACCTTGTTTTAGAATCTTTAAATGCTCTTGATCCGGCATTGTGTTTTCCTTATTTATTTGTTCGATTCTGATCCAAATACTTTTTGATTCTTTTATAAGCTACCGGTTTTAAATTATTACCAGGATAAATTATGTTTTGAATCGATCCTTCTTTTTCTAAATGCTCCAATGCTTTACCAATTGATAGTTTGTTATATCGCCATTTTAAAGCTGATTTCTTGTATTTTTTAAACAATTCATTGCAAACTTGTTTTAAAAGTTTGCCATTTCCAGGGTTTTTTTCTTCAATTTCAATTTCATAGTGATAGACCTCTTGTTTCTGAAGTTGATAAATTGTTCTGTCAATGGCTAATTCAGCAAGTATTATGCCATTTTTATCATTTGGATCGACAATATTTCGGATGGTTCGAAGGGTTTCCCTTTTCTGGATAATTATTAGTCCAAGAAGTGCCATTGCTTTCCTTGGAATTTTTGTTTGATCAATTTTTTCCCAATTTGGTAAATAAATCCCTTTGGTTTCTAATTCAATTAAAATTGTTTTGATATTATCCTTTGACCAGGGGAGTTCGATCTCTTTTCGGATGATTCCGCCTGAATCTGCCAAGCTTGATTTACCTTTAAATGTACATAACCAGGCACCTTCGATATTGCGAATTCGTAGTGATAATTTACTTCGCATCAATAAATGGTCTTTTGTATCATAGTAGATATCATATATATTTTTATTTTCAGCCGGCCTTAATATATAGCCGGATATTGAATTCAAACCAGCTATAGAATCAGCAATGTCATTGGAGTTTTTAGATGAAATAACAAGGGTTATTTCATGTTCAATATTTCTTTCTTTTTTTGTCATATATTTCTTTTTTTGATAATAAAATAAATTTGTTGTCACGGATTGATTCAATCTATCTTAAATTGTAACAGGTGAATCATCTTGAGACAATTTTTTTTATAACAACAATTTTATCTAATCAGGTTTTGGGGTATTGATTTAAGAAATATCTTCGACAATTCTATTTTATCAAACAGCAGGGAAGAAGTCGTATTAATTTTTCTTCAATTCTTTAAGCATTGTTTCAACAGTTTCACAAGAAAAAGTTCATTCAATTGATGTTTAATAAACCTCATCCATCTTATAGATCCTGCTTTAAGAATTATTTTTTCCAAAAAGACAATCCTTTTTGAAAGATACTTTGGAAAGGGGATAGCGACAAGGATTTTACATACTTAAACGAAGTATTGGTTTTCTCGGCAATAGGCAATAATGCTTTATTAAGGACAAACCTGGCAGGATTTATCGTGTAACTTGCGAATGATAGGATTTCTTCACTTGTACTTTTACTCAAATCTTTGAGAACAGTTTTGACCCGCGAATAGATATCAGAAGTAATATCCCGCGTCGAAGTTAAAATGACACTGGGAGAAGGGTATAGATCTTTGTTTGATTTGATATAAACATACTTGCAATAATTCTCGGCTATCATTGAAACCCTGGTTAATAAGCACGCATTTACAAAACCATCTGCCATAGAGCCTAATATTTTATCCACAAAAGGAATACTTCTTACACTGTCTGAAGCCAGTTTTGATACGGTTTCATCAATTGCATATTCAATGGCTTCCGAGCCTCCGATTGCCAATGAATAATATATTTGTCTTCCGATGCCAAATAGATCTTTATTTGACACACGACCATTAAACAAAATAAAGATTTCTTTGATCAGGTTTATATTTGCCGATAAGATCAAGATTGCATCCAGAAAACCATTTTGTGCAATTGAAGTAGCGTAGAAAAGATTGGTAATATATTTTTTTCTGATTCTGGCTGTTTCCTTTTCCAGAACTTTAATAATTTTATCATAATTTTTTTGTGCATTTTCAACTGTCGAAAAATCAAATTCGTTTTTCAAAAGGTATGGATTTGATCTGAAACGATCCAAACGTCGGTTAATAGCCTCATCCGTTTCATCCGGATTGGTTACAGGTTTGAATCCTTGTGGCATTTTTAGGATTTTTATTAATGGCAAAGCTCCAAAATAAAATAAAAATCCTGCCGAGATAAAAAGAAAGATATATCCCCATACAGGATGTAAAGAACGAATGAGTACGTATAACTCGATAAATTCCCGAATTATGAAAAACGACAAAATGACCGTTAGAAAGAGTAGTATTTTTTTGATTTGTCTTAGCATTATTTGTTTAGCTAGAATCTAATTCAAACTTCGTTTAATATACCAAAAAGTTTTACAAATGTTTAGTAAACTTACCGGAACCACTCTCATATCAGTGAGTAGAATTCAGTTGAATTTGAATGCATTCAACATTAGTTTTACTACAATATTAAATCACTCTTATTTTGGAGTTATGGATGCTTAAGAAAATAAGTACTATATTGGTCGTATTCATATTTTGTTTTGAGACAAGCTATGTTTATGCCGACAGGCCCGGTTTTGAATTTTTAAGGACCCATGTCGGCGCCAGGCCTGCTGCACTTGGCGGCGCATTTTTGACCTTCTCCGGTGATATACACTCGGTTTATTATAATCCTGCTGCATTAACCACACTTAATTCACGCCAGTTGACATTCTCGTACTTAAATCACTTTCTGGATTTCCAATCCGGTTTTTTTGCTTACTCCTTTACTGTACCAAATTTTGGAAGAGTAGGGGTGGCTTCGCATTTCATAGGTTATGGTGAATTCAACAGAACAGATGAACTTGGAAATGAAAACGGTACCTTCGGTGCAGGAAGTCTCTTAATGATGGCCGATTATGCTCAAGAAATTGCGCCAAATTTTTCCGTTGGAATTGCCATGAAATATATTCGCAGTACTATCGCTGAATTTTCATCCTCTGCGCTTGCAGGGGATTTTGGAATTTTGTTCAGAATACCCGGTAAACAGCTCTCTTTTGCTGCCGGAATATTCAACCTGGGATCGGTAACCAGTGCTTTCATTGAAACCAAGGACGATTTGCCCGTAAGTATCCGAGTAGGTGTAAATAAATCATTAGAACACTTGCCATTGCAGTTAAGCCTGGAAGGCTATCGCTATAGAGATGAAGATCCGGAATTTGTTATTGGAGGCGAATTCACTCTAACACCATTTATATTCCTTCGATTAAGTTACAATTCCATCGGGAAAGATCAAAAATTAAATGACAGTGGTGACCGGTTTGCGGGTATATCGATAGGTACAGGTATTTCTCTGGACAAATCCAAAGCTTTTGACGGAATGTTCTGGGAAAAATTGAATTTTGATTATTCTCTTTCATCGGCCGGTGATGTAGGTGCCCAAAACCGAATTTCAATTGGTATCTCTTTTTAGCTTTTATCCAAAGTTATATTTTAGATTTTCTTTTAATTAATTAGTTAAGGAATGAAAGGTGACATCAGTATACCTTGATTTTAGCGCTACAACTCCGGTTGCTGATGAAGTCTTACAGGAGATGCTGCCTTACTTCTCCAAAAATTTTGGTAATCCATCCAGTATTCATCAGTATGGTCAAAAATCCAAAGCAGCTCTTGAAACAGCAAGGGAGAGAGTCGCTTCCGTTATTCAAGCAAGATCCGCTGAAATTTTATTTGTCAGTGGTGGAACTGAATCAATCAACCTGGCAATTCGAAACGGCCTGGCTTCAGGTAACGGCACAGTTCATCTGATTACAACTGCCGTAGAGCACCGAGCAGTCCTTGAAACTTGCCGGCAATTAGAGAAGAATGGAGTCTCGGTCACCTACCTTCAACCGGATACATATGGTATGATCCACCCCAACCATATTGCCGATGCAATTCGACCTGAAACAAGGTTGATTTCGATCATGCATGTAAACAATGAAATAGGTACTATAAATCCGATCGCAGAAATTGGAGAAATATCCCATGAACGGGGAATCCTATTTCATACGGATGCTGTACAATCTTTTGGGAAATTACCCATTGATGTAAACAAAATGAATATCGATTTGTTATCTTGTTCGGCTCATAAAATTTATGGGCCCAAGGGAGTAGGTGCTTTGTATATCCGGCAAGGTATTCCGTTTAACAAGCTGATATTCGGAGGCGAACAAGAAAGAAACAGGAGAGGGGGTACAGAAAATATTCCGGGAATTGTCGGTTTTGGCAAAGCCGCTGAACTTTGCGGTAGAGAAACGACAAGACGATCTGATCATTTGAAAAATCTGCAAAATCTCCTATGGGATAAAATCCGGGAAAATATTCCGGATGTTTTTTTAAATGGCCACCCAATCAGGAGATTACCCGGGAATTTGAACATTGCCTTCACTGGTATTGATGCAAATTCGTTGTTAATTTCTTTGGATATGAAGGGCATTGCAGCATCAAACGGATCGGCTTGTTCTTCAGGAAGCAGCAAACCCTCTCATGTTTTGGCCGGTATTGGTCTACCACCGGAAAAAATTAATGGAACATTGCGGATTTCTCTTGGCAGGACAAACACAATTGAGGAAATTGAATATACCGCTAAAGTTCTAGTTGAAGAAGTGAAGAGAATAAGATTACTTCGGAATAAAAGCAGGTGAAATATCGTTGCAAAACCGTGGATATCATTATACCATTTGTGACTTATAACCTGATTCACAAAGAAATTGAATGAATAGATCTATTCCAAAAAATTCAATCGTAGTTGTGGCAATGAGCGGAGGTGTGGACAGTTCGGTTGCAGCGGCTCTTTTAGCACAGCAAGGTTATCGTGTCATTGGAATTACTATGAAGTTGTGGGAATTTCGGGAGGTTGGTGGGAATACAAAAAGAGAAGCCACTTGTTGTACCATTGAAACCATGAATGATGCCAGAGATGTTTGCCAAACGCTAGGCATTCCGCATTATGTTGTCGATTTTCGCGATGATTTCAACAGATATGTTGTTGATGATTTTGTTTCCGAATATTTACTGGGACGTACCCCAAATCCTTGTATCAATTGTAACATCAAAATTAAATGGGAATCTTTATTGAATAAAATGGATGAATTGGGGGCTGACTATCTTGCTACCGGTCATTATGCTCGAATTGGGTATAGTGAATCCCAAAATAGATATTATGTACAGAACGCTACGTTTGCTGCTAAGGACCAATCTTATGCATTGTGGGGGTTGACACAAAAAAGTCTATCCCGAACAATTTTCCCACTGGGTGAAATGACCAAGGCTGAAGTTCGTAAAACTGCCGATAAACTGGGACTTAAAACCGCTGATAAAGTCGAAAGCCAGGAAATTTGCTTTGTGCCTGACAATGATTACCGCCGGTTATTAAAAGAACGTTTGCTGGCAAACAATGAAAATCAAAATATTGGTGGTAATATTGTAACTACTGATGATGCAACCATCGGCACCCATGAAGGGTATCCGTATTTTACAATTGGACAGCGCAGAGGGTTAGGAATTGCCCTGGGTAAACCTGCTTATGTGGTGGATATATTGCCCGAAGAAAAAAAGATCGTCGTTGGAAATAAATCAGATTTATTAAAAAAAGGATTATTGGCAAGCAAGATTAATTGGAGCGCCATAGATGCATTAAAAGGGCCGAGTCGGTTTTTCGTAAAAATCAGATATCGAGACCCGGGCGCTTTTGCAACTGTTTCCGCCAAGGGAAAAGATTTGGTGGAAGTTTTGTTTGATGATCCTCAATTTGCAATTACTCCCGGGCAATCGGTAGTTTTTTATGACGATGACAAAGTAGTGGGGGGTGGGATTATTGAAAAAAGTTTCTGAAGTAATAAATAAAACAGTTTGGTAAACCGATTGATTATCAATGTAAATAGACAGTTCGAGTTTAGTATATTCAAAAATATTCCAGATAAATTACAATAATTAAATAAACTATAACCTATCAACTAATAACGCACCAAATGAGTATTACTAACCAAAATAACAAATCAACGAATAGAAAAACAAAAATTACCGCTCCCGATATTATTGCAATGAAAAGGCGAGGCGAGAAAATTGCCTGTTTAACAGCGTATGATCATTTAATGGCCAAGCATTTAAGTGAATCCAACATCGATTTGATATTAGTCGGGGACTCTGTTGGAATGGTGTTTTCCGGGTATAAAAATACGATTCCCGTTACTGTAGATGACATCATTTATCATACTCGTGCTGTGGCTAGAGGGAATGAACGAGCCTTGGTGGTTGCAGACATGCCATTTATGTCTTACCAGGTTAATCTGGAAGTGGCAATTGAAAATGCCGGCCGATGTATCAAAGAGGGAAGAGCAGAAGCTGTTAAATTTGAAGGTGGAAGTTGGTTGGCGGAAACAATTTCGTATTTGGTAAAAATTGGAATTCCCGTAATGGGCCACTTGGGATTAACTCCACAATCGGTTAATACGATTGGCGGATATCGGGTGCAAGCCCGGGAAGAAAAAAAAGCTGAAGAATTATTAACGGATGCCATTAAACTGGAAGAAGCCGGTGCGTTTTCCATTGTTCTGGAAATGGTGCCCTCAGAAGTCGCAAAAACAGTTACAGAAAGACTTTCAATTCCCACTATTGGTATTGGAGCGGGACTTCATTGTGATGGTCAAATATTGGTAACGCATGATTTATTGGGGATTTATGATCATTTTAAACCAAAATTTGTGCGTAGATATGCGCATATGGCTCCTGAGATGAAAGAAGCGTATGCACGATTCATTAAGGATGTGAAGAGTAATTTATTTCCCTCTGAAGAAGAATCATTTTAGCATTGAGTAAACTGGTTTCGGCTGTGTTAATCTGTAATGAAGTTAGCGACAGCATTTATATTTGGTGAAATTATCGGCATTTCTTTTTCCACTATAATAACTTCGATTTATTTTTTCAATTCTCATTAATCTATCATAATATGTAAAAAAAGTTACATTATTGAGTCTACTCTAAACTAAAAACCGATGCAATCGCTTTTTCCAAAAGCAATGTTACATAAAAACAAATACTTATGAGAGCGATTG
>JADFJB010000124.1 GCA_022566355.1 candidate division KSB1 bacterium | reverse complement strand
ATATAAAAAATATCCGGAACGTTTTGTGAAGGGAAAACCAGAAGTGAAAAGGTTGCAGCAAATGGTGTGGATTAATAAACCGAAAAACTAGCTTAAATAAAAAATGAAAAGTGTCTCATTTTTATTGGCAGGAACCGCTTATTTTTGCAGCATTCAATGATATTGTCGAATCTATATCAACTACGGTACCTTGTTGCATGAGTGATATAGCTTGTAACGCATCGGTTTCATCTCTCTGTTGAAGTATCTTTTTAAATACTTCCAATAAGTTAATTGTGGAGACAATTAAATCTACTGTATTTTCTATTGCTGGAGCGAAAACATCCGAATTTTTATCATCAGAAAAATATTCTAGCCAACCTGAAGAATCTACTAAGTTCATATTCGGTCTTTTTCTCTTTTGATTGTTGTATCTATTCCTTTGAGAAAGCCCTTCATATCCTTTATATTTCTCAATGGGATAAATTCAATCCTATTTTGATAAGAAATGAGTTGAAGTTTTTGGCCAACTTTTATATTTAATTGATCACGAATTGCTCGAGGTATTACAACTTGATATTTTGGAGAAACGGTTACTGTTACCATATTAAGTCTATCGAATTTTTTTAGTATTACGTTAAATATATCGATACATGTTAAGTATGTCAAGTTTAAATATTTAGGGTATAATTTAAATATCGACATATTACAGACAGAACAATCATTAAAACATTGGAGGCAGGAATTATGAAACAGAAATTATTAATTATCTTTTTGACCGTAATCATTTTGATTGGGTTGGGTGCAATTCTAAATGCCCAATCAAAGGAAGACGAAAGCGCCGAATTAAAATACATGAAGCAACAATTCGAAAGCCTGAATCACAGGCTCAGTCAACTGGGTAAAGCGGTCGATGATATCATGTGGTATCATAAAATTGGCGATGTTGCTTTTGTAGATAAAGTAAATTTAACCGGACCGCCGCGCTGGAAAGAGAAAAATCCAACCGCCCAGGGCGCCGGTAACCCGGTTCGGTTTCCCAGCTATATTTTTCTCCCTAAAAATTATGACAGCAATAAAAAGTATCCGTTACTGGTGTTGCCTCATGGCGGTGTGCACAGCAATTTTAATTCGTTCTATACGCACATTATTCGTGAATTAATAACACAGGGATATATAATCGTGGCGCCGGAATATCGCGGCAGTACGGGTTACGGCAAGAGGATGTACCAGCTCATCGATTATGGCGGATTGGAAGTGGAAGATGTATTCGCCAGCCGCAATTATATGATCGAGAATTATAAGATAGTCGATGCCAACCGGGTTGGTATTTTGGGCTGGAGTCATGGCGGTCTCATCACATTGATGAATCTATTCAATCATCCAAATGACTATAAAGTTGGATTCGCCGGCGTGCCGGTCAGCGATATTATCGCCAGGATGGGATACAAAACCCAGCGTTACCGTGAATTGTATTCGGTTGATTATCATATCGGCAAATCCGCCTATGAAGACGTGGAAGAATACCGCCGCCGATCGCCGGCCTGGAATGCGGAAAAATTACAAACTCCCTTGTTAATTCACACGAATACCAATGATGCGGATGTGAACGTTCTTGAAGTGGAGCATCTCATCAAATCATTGAAAGCAGCCGGAAAGAAGTTCGAATACGAGATTTTCAAGGATATACCGGGCGGCCATTCTTTCGATCGCATTGATACCAAACATGCGAAGGAAACCAGGCTCAAGATTTACAAATTCCTGGCTGGCTACTTAAAGCCTGCAAATCCTTTTAACACTGTGAATGATTTGGTCAAGGCTGGATATCGGTGAGACAAATAATCCCTTGCATAGGTCTATACTCAGAAGTTTATGCGAGTCGCGGAAAGTTGAAAAAATCATTTAAGAAAAATCTTGGGAATAATTATCTTTCGTATATATTGTTGTATATACTGGAGGTGTAAATGAAAAATGCAAAAGTATTCAAATCCGGCAATAGCCAGGCCATTCGTTTGCCAAAAGAGTATCGCTTGGATGTTGATTCAGTCCAAATAAATAAAATTGGCAATTTATTGGTATTGATTCCAAAAGATAATCCCTGGGCAAATTTTATTGATGGAGTAAATGAAGCAGATGAATTCCCAAATATTGATAACAAAAGGCTTGGTCTGAAAAAAGTCAAAATTTAATGAAATATTTAGTAGACACGAATATTCTAATTTACTTGATGAATTCAAAATCTTTGAAAGTTACAGAAAAAGTTTACAACGAGAAGTATTGAGGAATTTTGTGTGTCATCAATTACTGTAGCGGAATTGATATATGGAGCCAGGAAAAGCAAGAATATTGAAAAGAATTTAAATGCTGTAATAAAAATATTATCTCCTTTTGCAATAATAGACTTTACTAGTATGGATGCGTTTGAGTATGGAGATATCCGAACGGATTTAGAAACAAAGGGTAAAGTTATTGGTGCAAATGATTTATTAATAGCCGCTCAGGCAAGAAGACTAAATTTGGTTGTACTAACAGCAAATACAAAGAGAATATAAGCGCGTTGAAAGACTGAATGTAAAAAATTGGTGTTAGATTGAAAGGCTGTCATTTATTATATTTAATGGTCTATTTAAAATTAGTGGGGTGTTCTATACCCCAGGTTAATATGTGGTAATAAAGCAGAAGTTTATACGAGTCGCGAAAAGTCACAATTCAAGCTTAAATTGGCTTCTGATAATACCATTGTCTTACATTGTCCTGAACTGACCAGGGCGCGTGCTCTATGATTTAGTTTAATGCTCTCTCAAAGTTTATTAAAACAGAATGTTAATTGCTCTTGAATCCTTAGCAGCTCAGACTCTCGTTATAAATATTTAAAAGTAAATACTACAATATTGTTGATAGTCGCCTAACTGGCTGAGGATAAAAGAATTAATCTTCTTCTCGAAGAATGGAAAGGAAATGTTTCACTCTATATTGACCAGGACAAGAGGGGATTCGAGCGTATAAAAATGTATGTAATTATCAATGGCGGTTTATTAGTATTTTTTAGAATAACTATAGAATATCCATTGATCGGATTAGCTCTTGTGCTTGTCGGAATCTTTATTACCATAGCAACGTGGGCAATAAGCAACCGAGCACACGCTTTCATTCTCCTAAGTATCTCCGGTCAGGAATTAGTCGTTTACAAATGGAATTGGCTGTATTTGTATCTAATACGGTAATTTATAAACTTCTTCAATAGGTCTCTTTGAAGACATCTATTGGTTAAAATCAACCCAACTTAATCCAATCCCCACCTTCCACCTTTGGAAATTGTATTGAATTTGATAGTGCAATAGCCTAACTTACTAGACAAAATTTCCATTGAATAATATTAAAAGTAATGAAACTTCGCACGCCCTCTCAAATTCTTCAATTATTTAAACTTTCCGATTTCGTTTGCCTGGATTTTGAGACCACGGGCCTGGATCCGCAAAATTCAGTGATTATAGAAGCGGCTGCTGTAAGGATCAAAGAGGGTAAAGTTACGGATAAATACCATTCTTTGGTATCATTTGATGGCGAATTGCCTGAAGCGATTACAAATCTCACCGGGATCACCGATGCTGATCTTGTGGGTCAACCTACTATGGAAACCGTCATTTTCGAATTGGTTGAATTTATCGGCGACTCAACTATTGCCGCACACAACCTGGCTTTCGATTTGGGTTTCCTGGAAGAAATGATAATACGCATGGATGATCCGTCTCTTGCACACCATATAAATTTTAAAAATCCGGCTCATATCGATAGTTTACTACTCGCGCGTATTTTATTGCCGAGATTGAGAGCACATAATTTGGAGTTCTTAATCGAGACATTTGGCATAAAGACCGACACCCAACATCGTGCTCTTGAGGACGTAATGGCTGAAATCCAGGTTCTCGATAAACTTTTGATCTATTTATTTGAACTTCCAAATATCACTTTAGCTCAATTGACAACGGCTACTTCGGGATATTCGAGTTTTATCTCAGAGCTGTTGCATGGTTTGAAGGAGTATCGAACCCGGAAGGATGCTTTTGCCGATTTGTCATTGCCAAAAGTCAAATTTGATTACCCTGAAAGTGCGAATATTTATTATCGAAAATCAAACGGAAATGGCAGGCTGCCTTTGCCAATGGATGCAAACGAAGTTGCATCTATTTTCGATGAAAACGGCATTCTGGCAAAGTCTTTGAAGTCCTATGAATTTCGTGAAGAACAGATTGAAATGGCCCGGGAAATATGCTTAGCATACAATAATGAGCAATTTTTAATGATTGAAGCGGGAACCGGGACAGGTAAATCATGGGCATACCTGGTCCCCGCTATTTTCTGGTCGCAGTTGCATCCGCCGCCCAATGGACGAACGGTTATCTCCACCAACACCAAAAATTTGCAGGATCAGATATTCTACAAAGATCTTCCGTTTTTGCATAAATATTTGCCGGTAGATTTTCAAGCGGTCGTCTTAAAGGGACGGCACAATTATATCTGCTTGCATCGCTGGGAGAAATTCCTGGCCAATTTAGATTTTGCTAAAGATTTAAAGACCATTGAAGAAATTCTTCCTTTGATCGTTTGGGTGAATGAAACATCCACTGGCGACATTGAAGAATGCAGTTCATTCAATCCGAATCACTCTATACGAATTTGGTTGGAAATTCGATCCGATGGTCATTACTGCAAAGGTATGGCGTGCCCTGCAAAAGACCGCTGCTTCATCAATAAGGTTCGCCGGGCATCACGGGAGGCGGACATCGTAGTAGTGAACCATGCCCTTCTATTGAGTGACTTGATTTCCGATATGGCGATTTTGTCGGAATACCAAAACCTTGTAATCGATGAAGCCCAAAATCTTGAAGATACGGCAACCCAATATTTTGGCCTGGATTGGTCCGATCGAATGATATCTCAATTTGTTGCCCCTTTGGTGAATGAAACAGGGGAGACCAGGAATGAGGTAAATAGGCTTTCCAATTTACTCAAACAGCAATCGTGGCTGGATGGTTCGGTTTTAAGCGATTGTCTCACCAGTGTAAATCGTGTGAGAAATACGGCCGATACACTCAGAATTAATGATGCTAATTTCTTTCAAAGTTTAAGGGAAGAGATCATTGCGAATCAAATTCAACCCAGTAATTATGCAATAAAGGTTCGCTACAAGAATTTTGCGGAAGCTTATCCGAAAGTTCAAAAGGAAAGCCAGGATCTCCTGAAAACTATCAGCCAGCTAGAATCCGAACTGGAATTGCTGAATCGGAATCTACATGAAATTGCAATCTCGCAATTTAACGAAGACCATAAATTATTTTTTGAAGATCTGTGCATATTTTTTCTGGGAGCGTATGATAATATTCTAGGCTGGCGAAATGCGCTCAATCGCTTCCTTGTGGAGAATCGCGAAGATGAAATTCTTTGGATTGAATATTTTTCTAAAAAAGAGAACTTAAACATTCATTTTCGTTCGGCGCCTTTGGAAGTTGCACCCTTGTTAAAAGAGCGCTTGTATAGCCGCCTAAGCACCGCCATTTTTACATCGGCGACATTAAGTATTGACGACTCCTTCGCATTTTTCGAACAACGATTAGGTATCGATCTGCTTCCGGATCAGCAGCGTCAAACGAAAATATTGGGTTCTTCCTTTGATTATGATTCGCAAATACGTGTCCTAGTACCCAGTTTCATACCAAATCCGCGCCATCCACAATTTGTCCAAGAGTGCTCGGATATCATTCAAGACGTTGTTATGGATTCGCGGAGAGGCACATTGGTGTTGTTTACATCATACAAAATGTTGGACGAGGTTTTCGGCAATCTAAATCCCAATTTGAGATCTCAAAATATAATACCTTTGGCCCAAGGTAAAAGCGGTTCCAGGAACAACCTGTTGCGCATGTTCAGGGAGCGGAAAGCGCATATTTTGTTTGGCACCCAGAGTTTCTGGGAAGGAATTGATGTACCGGGAGAAGCCTTGGAAATGCTCATTATCACCAAAATCCCATTTGAAGTGCCTTCGGATCCGGTTGCCCAGGCGAGATCCGATATTATCGAGCAAGCGGGTGGTAATAGTTTTTATGATTATTCGGTTCCCAATGCGGTGCTTAAATTCCGCCAGGGAATAGGGAGATTGATCAGATCGAAAAGTGACAGGGGCATCGTCTTGTTATTGGATACCAGGATGGTTTCATCACGATATGGGTCGATTTTTCTGAATTCATTACCGGTCACTCCGGAAATTATCTCAGAACGTCAAGTCCTTTTGGAACGAATTCATGATTGGTTTGATCATGAAACGATATTAGAAAAGTAAATAAATGAATGAAATAAAATTTAATGGTGAAGAGTTAACCCTTGGCCAACTGTGGCAAATTTCCATGGA
Source organism: candidate division KSB1 bacterium (assembly GCA_022566355.1). Classification (NCBI taxonomy): domain Bacteria; kingdom Pseudomonadati; species Candidatus Zhuqueibacterota bacterium. The sequence goes on along the minus strand of JADFJB010000124.1, from coordinate 6,741 downwards.
AAACGCCAAAGTTGTCATCGATGAAAAGTCTTTTAAAATTGTTGACAGATCGAGAGAAATTGTAGATAGGGCAATTCAGAAAAACCAAATTATCTATGGAATAACAACTGGTTTTGGCAAACTAAGCGATATCCAAATCTCGCCTAAAGATATCACTCAATTACAAATTAATTTGTTAAGAAGCCATTGTGCAGGAGTTGGCCGGCCGGCGCCTCCTTCGGTTTGTCGGGCAATGATGGCCTTGAAGCTAAACAATCTTCTTCGCGGATTTTCAGGCGTCCGAAGGGAAGTAATCATACAATTACAGGAATTTTTGAATCGAGGTATTTTACCTGTTATTCCAAGCAAAGGTAGTGCGGGTGCCTCCGGAGATTTAGCGCCATTGGCTCATATGTCCTTGGTTTTGATTGGCGAAGGCGAGGTCAAGATAAATGGGGAAAGTGTTAATGGTGCAGAGGTGTTAAAAAAATTTGATTTACAGCCCATAGAATTGCAAGCTAAAGAAGGACTATCCCTGATTAACGGCACACAGTACATGACTGCAATAGCAGCATTAGTGGTTTTTCGAGCAAAGTGGTTCGTCAAAACTGCTGACATCATTGCGGCTATGACAGTGGATGGAATGAAAGCCACGCCTGTTGCTTTCGATTCTCGCATTCAGGCAATTCGCAACCAGGTGGGGCAGATGGAGAGCGCTCAAAATCTTACCGCTTTGATTGCTGGCAGCGAAATCAGGTTATCCCATGTGGAGTGCTCAAAAATACAAGACGCTTATTCGATTCGATGCATACCTCAGGTACATGGCAGTTGCCGGGATGCAATCAGGTATGTTTCAGAGATCGTTGAACGGGAAATTAATGCAGTAACAGATAATCCAATTGTGTTTCCGGTGGAAGGTGAAATTGTGTCGGGTGGTAATTTTCATGGAGCACCAATCTCAATGGTATTGGATTTCCTGGCTATTGCAATCGCCGAATATGCCAGTATCTCCGAACGCAGAATAGCACTAATGATGGACTCTAATTTTAGTGAATTAACAGATTTTCTAACTCCAAAACCCGGTTTGAATTGTGGTTTCATGTTAGCGCAAGTCACGGCTGCATCTTTGGTTTCTGAAAACAAAACATTGTGTCACCCAGCCAGTATCGATACCATTCCAACATCTGCGAACAAGGAAGATCATGTCAGTATGGGAGCGAATGCCGCTAATAAAATGTTGCAAGTTCTTGAAAATACTGAAAATGTGTTGGCAATCGAATTATTGTGTGCTGCACAAAGCATCGATTTGCGAGCTCCGCTTCTTCCAGGCAATGGTATTACAAAAGCTCACAACCATCTGCGTAATAAAGTGTCTTTTTTGGATCAAGATAGAATTTTGTCAAAAGATATTGAAATAGCAAACAATCTTATTTCAAGTTTTAGCTTGGTTCAAGAAGTTGAAAAAGAAATACAAATGCAGTGATTTTACTCACTTCTGGAGTTTTCCATGAATAATGAAAAAATACTAAAAGAAGGTTTAACATTTGATGATGTTCTTCTTGTTCCTGCCGAATCTGCAGTGATCCCGAAAGAGACAGATGTTAAAACCAGAATTTCACGCAATATTCAATTGAATATTCCATTGGTAAGTGCGGCAATGGATACGGTTACAGAGGCAAAACTGGCGATAGCCCTGGCACGCGCTGGTGGGATTGGGATTGTGCATAAAAATATGGGGATCCAGCAACAAGCAACTGAAGTTGACAAAGTTAAACGTTCTGAAAGCGGTATGATGATTGACCCGGTTACTTTGCCACCAGGAGCGAGGGTCAAAGATGCGCTGGCAATCATGGAGCGTTATCGTATTTCAGGTGTGCCTGTTATAGAAGGGAAAAAGCTGGTCGGAATTTTAACAAACCGGGATTTGCGTTTTGGCGTCGATTTTAATTTACCCATTTCTGAATTGATGACAAAGGATAATTTGGTGACCGCTCCAGTTGGCACTTCGATGAAAGACGCAGAAAAACTGCTCCACCATCATCGTATCGAGAAGTTACTCATCGTCGATTCTCAATTCCAACTTAAAGGTTTGATAACTGTAAAGGATATCCAAAAGAAGGTAATGTATCCAAATGCATGTAAAGATAGCCATGGCCGTTTAAGAGTTGGCGCAGCAGTTGGTGTTAGAAGCAATACTTTGGAAAGGGTTTCGGCTTTAACAGAAATGGAAGTGGATGTGGTTGTCGTTGATACTGCTCATGGTCATTCAAAAGACGTTTTGCAAACTGTTGAAACGATTCGCCGGCAATTCCCCAACATTGAATTGATAGCCGGCAATATTGCGACATCCCAGGCTGCGGAGGCGCTCATTGATGCCGGAGTAGATGCTATTAAAATCGGCATCGGACCAGGATCTATTTGTACGACACGTGTTATTGCCGGTGTCGGAGTGCCGCAAATCACCGCAATAATGGATTGTGTTAAAGTGACAGACATTCATAACATTCCGATAATTGCCGATGGCGGAATACGAAATACGGGCGACATTGCAAAGGCAATTGCTGCAGGAGCGCATTCTATTATGATTGGTAGTTTGTTCGCAGGATTAGAAGAAAGTCCCGGGGAGACCATTTTGTATGAAGGCAGGAGCTATAAAACGTATCGGGCTATGGGTTCCATTGCTGCCATGAAAGAAGGCAGTGCAGATCGCTATTTTCAGGATGATGAGCAGAAAAAGTTTGTTCCGGAAGGAATCGAAGGACGCGTACCTTATCGAGGGAAATTAGCCGATGCCGTCTTGCAAATGGTTGGTGGTTTGCAAGCCTCCATGGGATACTGTGGGGCTCGAGATGTTGAGGAAATGAGAACAAAAACTCAATTTATTAGAATGACTGCAGCGGGTTTAAGAGAAAGCCACCCCCATGACATCATCATCACCAAGGAAGCGCCTAATTACCAGGTTAGTTAAAAGATTGAAATCTTAAGCTGGAATTTTAAAAGTGAGATTAATAGAAATAAAAAACCGGGGTCACGAACTGCATCGGGTTTAGGGGGAGTTACCGATCACAGTACGTTCGCCCGGTATATTGTTGAATTCGACTATTTATGCTAACTTTGCTAATGAATGAGCCAAGTGTGACTTTTTATTGGCAGCGTTATTCGGATGTATAACCCTTTTAGTTGCCAGCCTGTCTAACAATGATTCTACAACTCGCAATTGTGGTTCTGCTTTTTCCTTGGAATCTAATGCTAAGAATTTTTTTGTTTCTGTTTTTAATTTGGATTTATATGACTTATTTCTAAGTCTTTTTTTTTCGTCTTGACGAATTCTTTTTATTGCTGATTTATGTTGTGCCATTTTAACTCCTTAAAACCGAGAAAAATATATTAAAAAATTGTAAGGCTGTCAAATAAAAGTTTAGATAATGATACCGTTCTATAAATTTTTTTAGAAAGATATTTAAGATATGGTTACTTTTGGGCTTCTTACCGGATTGTTTCTATTGTTTATTGTTGTAATGCTAGCAGCACAGACTCGGATTCACGTTGCAACGACCCGAAATAATGGTTCACAAAAATTTATGGTCAATTTAGATTTGTTGTATGGTTTTGTTACGATTAAGTACATTCAAAATTCATCTGACAGAATTATGCAAATCCGGATAAAAAAGATTGTTTTGTTAAATCAAACAAGAAAGGTTGATAAAAAAATCCAGGTAAAGAGAAATGAATCTATTAAGAAGACCGAAAAAGAACAAAAACTATTTCAAAATCTTAGAAACATTAACTGGTCGATTTGTAAATATCGACTAAAGAAAATAATTGGTAATTTTTCTAATCCGACACTTAGTGGAAATTTTAAAATTGGCTTAAAAAACCCGATGTTTACAGGTATCCTGCATGGGTTTTTTTGTATGATTACTGGAATGCTGCCACAAGCCGGACGAAACATTGTGTTACAACCGGTATTTAATAGGAAATGTCTGGTTTATAATATTAATTTTTCAACAATGTTCAGGCCATTTCTCATTATATGGCATGGGCTATTATTATGGAATAAATTACGGAATGCTAAAAATTAATTGCAAATCTGGAGGTTAAGTGGAAATAAATGAAATGATTGAAAAATTGTTGGCAGAATTAGGACAATTGGTTCGCACGGAATCAGTTGTGGGTAAACCTATTCAAACAGGTGACACAACTGTTATCCCTGTTTCCAAAATTTCATTTGGTTTCGGTGGCGGCGGCGGAAGTACACCCAGTAAAAAAAGTGAATCAGGAGAAGGATCCGGTTTTGGCGGCGGCGCTCAAATTGAACCGGTGGCCTTTATTGTGATTCACGATGGTAAAGCCCAATTGCTAAATGTTCAGGATAAAGAAGGATTCGGCATAGGCAAGGTAATTGATTTGATCCCGGAGATAATCGATAAAATAAAGGACCTGCGCGGTAATAGAGAAAAAAAGGAAAAAGAAACTAAAGAATAATTCTTTTAGGTTCTAAAATTCACCATTTTTTCTATTGAAAATTATTGGAAATGTTCGATATTAAAGTGTTAATAAATTCAAATAAAATGACTTTAATTCCAACAATGAAATCGAATCCAACGATAAATCAATTAGAATTGTTTAGGCTCCCGGATTATAAATCGGTTGAAATTCAAATAAAGCAACTTGAAGGTGAGATTTCGTCGGCGATTCGATTCGGTGATTTTAATCGTGCAGCTAATTTATCAATTGAACAAAAAAACCTGCTTGAATTTCAAATTCAATCAACCAACTAGATTCAGCTTATTTGTAGTTGAATCTCCAGCAATTTTTTCTTAAGTTTCATCTAATTTCTAAAAAAAACTCTTAACTTGGATAATTCATGAATCATGTTTTTAATCTTACAAAATCCAATGTCATTCCGTCGCAACTGGATGCTGCAGAGTGTCGTTCCCAAATGTTTTCAGGCTGTCCGAGAAGCCCAAAAATGACAGTTTTATAAACCAGTGATAAGATTCATGAAATATCCTGGTTAATTAAGCAAGTCAGACTAATTTTTATTACGACTAAAAATTTATGCAATACGAAACAGTAATCGGGTTGGAAGTTCACGCCCAGTTAAAAACAAAATCGAAAATATTTTGTAATTGCAGCACAAAGTTTGGCTCTGAGCCCAATACACAAGTTTGCCCGGTCTGTTTAGGTATGCCGGGTGTCCTGCCTGTGCTAAATTCAAAAGCTCTCGAGTTTGCCGTTAAAACCGGGATGGCTACAAATTGTACGATTAATGAACATTCACTTTTTGCGCGAAAAAATTATTTCTATCCGGATCTGCCAAAGGGTTACCAGATCTCTCAATTTGAAAATCCCATTTGTGAAAACGGCTTTGTCGAAATCGAATTGGAAGGACAAACTAAAGCCATTGGTTTGATTCGAATCCATTTAGAGGAAGATGCAGGGAAATCAGTTCATGCGGAAGAATGGGTCCCGGAAGGCGAAACTCTTATCGATTTAAATCGATGCGGAACACCCTTGATGGAAATCGTAAGCCAACCCGATATTCGTTCACCCAAAGAAGCTTTCCTTTATCTGACTCAATTAAAAAGTATTCTTGAGTACCTGGATGTTTCGGATTGCAATATGGAAGAAGGCAGTTTGCGCTGTGATGCAAACGTTTCAATTCGACCTCAAGGGAGTAGTGAGTTCGGAGTAAAAACCGAAGTGAAAAACATGAATTCTTTTCACGGCGTCGAAAAAGCCCTCGAAATTGAAGTCGAGCGACAGAAAAATTTAATAGAGCGGGGTGATGCAATTATTCATCAAACTTTATTGTGGAATGCTAAGCAAAATAAAGTAACGCCAATGAGATCTAAAGAGGAAGCAAATGACTACCGCTACTTTCTGGAACCGGATTTAGTCCCATTGCAAATGGATAAAGAATGGCTGCACCAAATGAAGGAAACAATTCCTGAACTGCCTCTTGAAAAAAAGAACAGGTTTATTAAAGAGTACGGAATTTGTGCAAATAATGCTGATGTATTGGTTTCTTCACTAGAGGTTGCTGATTTTTTCGAAGCAACAAGCCAACTATTTGATGATGCTAAATTCAGCTGTAATTTTATTTTGAGTGCGGTTTTACGTTATTTAGGCGAAAAAAAAACGTTGCTTTCGAACACAAAATTAACCCCTAAGCTTTTGGCTGAGTTATTGAACCTGGTTAAGAATGGCACCATTAGTTTAAATATCGCCAGAAAAATCTTCACTGATGTCGTCGAATCCGGTATATCTCCAAGTAAATTAATCGAACAAAAAGGATTGTCTCAAGTTAGTGATGAGTCCGAATTATTGCAGGTTATAAAAGAGGTTCTTGATGCAAACCCGGGCGAAGTACAAAAATTCCTGGATGGAAAAGAGCAGGTAATCGGTTTTTTTGTTGGCCAGGTGATGAAAGCTACAAAAGGCCAAGCCAATCCCAAAATAGTGAATCCAATCTTGCGAAAACAGTTGGCAGAAATCGATAAATAAGTTTTACTTAAATTAATCTATTTGGCTATTAACCTGCACTATTCATGAATTTTTGCCACAAAGACTCTAAGTCACTAAGAATATTAAAGTTATAAAGAAGATTACTATGAACCAATTTTCGGTCGATATAAAAAATCAATCTTTCTTAACCTTTATTTTTTAAAGCTTTGTGTCTTTGAGTCTTGTATGTTTAAAGTTTTAAGTTTTTATGTTTTTTTCCATTACAAATAGTTCTTTTATTTTTTAATAAGA
>JADFJB010000123.1 GCA_022566355.1 candidate division KSB1 bacterium | reverse complement strand
GCCGCTGTCCACTACTGAAACCTGCATCTGTAAATTGCCCACCATCTCTTCCATAATGCGCCTGTTTGTGGCGTTCTTTTCTACAATGAGCACAGGGACGTCTTTCAACTCTTCAGGCGCAAGGAGCAATAATTCCTGCTTTGTTTTCTTCTGCACATCAAAACATGCGGTGAAATAAAATGTGCTGCCTTTTCCCTCTGTACTTTCTAACCAGACTTTGCCAGACATCATCTCGGTTAATTGTTTTGAAATCGCCAATCCTAAACCGGTGCCGCCATAATTACGGGTAGTACTGCTATCAGCTTGTCTGAATGAATCAAAAATAATGCCTTGTTTATCTTTGGGAATTCCTATGCCGGTGTCCTTAACAGAAAATTGCAGACAAATGTTTTCTGCCAGTGATTCCAGGGAAACTTGGTTTGATTCGACCAGTTCAAATTGTAGTAAAACTTCACCGTGATCTGTAAATTTAATGGCATTGCCACACAAGTTGACAATGATTTGTCGCAGCCGGCCCGGATCTCCAATCAATGTATCAGGGACTTCAGCAGAGATGCTAAACGCAAACTCTAGTCCCTTCTTTTGAGCGCGTATAGCAAGGGTTTTGACAGTCTCACCAACACAATCCCGTAAACTAAAGTTTATGAATTCAAGGTTCAGTTTATCCGATTCGATCTTGGAAATATCGAGTATGTCATTAATGATTGATAAGAGTGAATTCGCTGATAATTTTACAATATCTAAATATTCGCGTTGTTCTGAATTAAGCTCAGTGTCCAGAACCAGCTCAGTCATGCCAATGATACCGTTCATCGGCGTTCGGATTTCATGGCTCATATTGGAAAGGAATTCACTTTTCGCCGCATTAGCCACCTCAGCCTTGACAGCCATTTTTTTTGCCCAGGTAGTTGTAGTAATCAGGTATTCATTGGTTTGATGAAGCTCCTCATTCATTTTTTCAAGCTTCTCATTTACCTCTTTCAATTTTTCTTCAGCAAGTTTACGTTCAGTGATATCCCTTACATTTGCGAGTGCAAAATCATTATTCAATTTTGTAAAACGGACATGTACAGGGAACTTGCTCCCGTCCTTTTTCTTATTGGTACCATAGACTTCAATAACTTCACCGACAGAAGTGGAGTCGTATAACTTTCTGACCCGTTCTTTCAATGGGGGTTCTACTTCAATATCAAAGATGCTCATATTAAGGAATTCTTCATTTGTATATCCATAGAAATCACAAGCGCGCTGATTAACCTTCGTGAATTTGAAATTGTCTAAACGGCTTTCAAAAACAAAATCAGGTGAATTATTGAGAAGGATTTGATATTTGTTTTCTTCTATATTTTTTGCCATATCAAGTTTGTTATTAAGTATAGGTGAATTCTATTTGCTTTTTTATTGCTCTATTGATTTTAGTCTAGTTGGAGCTTCATTAGTCATTAAATGGATTGGATTTCTCCTATTTTTGTAGCTACAACAAGTTATTCTATAGTTTTCCATATATCATACTAAATTATAATGTTTTACCTTGGCTCACAAGGAATATGGTTATCACAAGATAGTTATTGATTTTAGTCAGGAGACATTTCCGGTATAATGATAAATTGATATTACATATTGAAAAGTCCAAAATCAATGATTTTCTTGACTTTTGTTTGGATATTTGGGTGGATAGATAATTTTTCACTGGATCGAGTGCGAACAGATATAATTATACTAATGGAAAATAAAAAAAGGTGAGAACATCGAAATTCTCACCTCTTGGTGTCTATATAGTGATTATAATTGGACACAATTGGTAAGAATACAGCAAAATTGGTATAAATCGACGATTACAAAAAAGGGAGTGTAAGTTATTAATTTAGTTGAGATTTAACTTGTGAGCCTGGCAGGAATCGAACCTGCGACAAACGGCTTAAAAGGCCGCTGCTCTACCAACTGAGCTACAGGCCCAACCAAATGTATTCCAAAAATGAAGTATGAATATATATTCAAAAATCCTGCTTTTCAAGCTTGAAAAAAACTTTTAGTACCCTGGACAAATAAATAGTACAATAATTACTCAACCGTCAACGAATCACCATTAGCCATTCATTAATATTGTTTGGCTTCGTTCACTCCCCACAGATATCAACTTTACAGGCACGCCTGAAAGTTCGGAAATCCTGCCAATATATTTTTTCGCATTTTGGGGGAGTTCATCATAATTTCGGATTGTTGAGGTATCTTTTTGCCAGCCGGGAACAGTTTCGTATATCGGCTCGCATTCTTGCATGACAGTCATATCAGTAAAATGTCCGTCGATTTCTTTGCCATTCAAATGATATGATGTACAGATTTTTAAAGAGTCCAGCGAATCGAGTACATCCAGTTTGGTAATCGCCAATTCACTCAACCCATTTATTCTGGCAGAAAACCTGGCAAGAACTCCATCGAACCAGCCACATCGCCGAGGTCGCCCGGTTGTCGCGCCAAATTCCTGCCCCATTTCCCTAATCCGTTCACTAAACTGATCATCAAATTCAGTCGGGAAAGGCCCCTCACCTACCCTGGTGGAATAGGCTTTCATAACGCCGGTCACTTTGTCGATTTGAGTTGGGCCGATTCCAATACCTACACAAGCACTGCCAGCAATTGGATTGGAAGAAGTAACATAAGGGTACGTGCCAAAATCAACATCTAACAATGTTCCTTGGGCGCCTTCCAAAAGGATTACACGATTATTTAAAATATCTTGATGAATTAAGACAGATGTATCTGCAATATATTCTTTTAATTGTCTGCCGTATTGAATGAATTCCTCCAAAATGGATTCCAATTTTTGAGAATCTTCATCCAAATGCTCGGTCTTGGCTTGCAAATTCAACGAGATTTTATGACGCAGACAATCGGGATGCAAAAGATCCAGCATACGAATCCCGATTCGATCTACCTTATCTGTGTATGCAGGTCCTATACCTCTGCCTGTAGTCCCAATAAAACGGCTTGGATCACTTTCTTTATTTTGATCTAAAACCATGTGATATGGGAAAATCACATGTGCATACCCGCTGACAAAAAGGCGATCCTTAACTGAAATATTTTTAGATTCAACAAACTCAATCTCTTGAAGAAGGTTTGCCGGATCGACAACAACACCGTTGCCAATATAACAAGTAACATTTGGATGCAGGATACCTGATGGAAGCAGGTGTAAAATAAATTGTTCGCCATTCACTATTACAGTGTGTCCGGCGTTCGCGCCACCTTGATATCTTGCAACGACGTCACAATCGGCGCTGAGTAAGTCCACAATTTTTCCTTTACCTTCGTCCCCCCACTGGCCGCCAACAACAATATTAATCGACATGAAGTTCTATTTAAAATATGATTAGAAGAAGCTTTGTTTGGCCGATTCGATGGAATCAAACATTTGGAAGACTTGATCTAATTTCATCATACGAAGTACGTCGGACACTTTTTCAGACGGAGCTGCAAGGTGTAAATCCCCACCTTGGCTGCGAGCCGCAGTAAGAGATCCGATTAAAATCCCTACTCCTGAACTGTTAATCAATGATACACCAGACATATCCAATATAAATTTTTCATGACCTAATTCGAGTTCTTCATGAATCATTTGATGAACCTGGTTTGCATCTACCCCGGAAAGAATATTTCCACCAATTTTAATGATTACCGCTTGACCATCAAAATCTTTAGTGATATTCATACCACTCTCCGAATAATTAGCGCTTTATTCTTGTAATGGGTGTGCCGGCGCGTTTTGTTTTTCGTTCTTCCCATTCCACTAGAATTGGGCTTGCAACAAATATGGATGAATAGGTTCCAATAATAATCCCTATCAGCAACGCGAATGCAAAATTATGAATTACATCACCACCATAGATGAAAAGGACAAATACAACGATAAATGTTGTAAGAGAAGTCACAATGGTTCTGCTTAAAGTCTCGTTAATACTGCGATTGACAATATTCACATAAAGCTCTCGCCTTAACACTTTCAAGTTCTCGCGAATGCGATCAAAAACCACGATCGTATCATTCAAGGAGTACCCTACGATTGTGAGAAATGCAGCGACAACCGGAAGTGTTATTTCATAATCCAGTAATACAAAAACGCCAAGTGTAATGAATACATCATGAAACAATGGGATAATAGCACCAACAGCAAATCTTAATTCGAACCGCCAACTTACATAAATCAAGATGAAAAGCATCGACAACAAAATTGAATAAATTGCTCCTCTACGTAATTCGCCTCCAATTTTTGGTCCTACTGTATCAATGCTTCTTCTATTTACATTTTCTTCACCAAATTGCTGCTTTAGGTGGGTTAGTATCTCTTCGCCTGAATTCCCTTCGGCAGAGCTTAGAACCCGGATAATGAATTCTTCAACATTTTCGCCTTTTGAATTTTGCATGGACGATTTTTTTATTTCCGCATTTCCATATCCAATCTCAGCAATTGAACTCCTAACAGCATCTACATCTACTATTTCTTCAAATTGGACACGAATTGAAATACCACCAATAAAATCAACACCATAATTTGGACCGCCGCGAAAAAGTAAACTACCCAGTCCGAGTATGATTAAAGCAGAAGAAATGATATAACCGATTTTTCGGTTTCCGATGAAATTCAGGTTCGTATTAGTAAAAAGCTGCATCGAGGTCTCGTACTCCTTTGGTTAAATGCTTAACGTTTTAAAACTAAACTTTGAAGTAAGAAAATCGAATATAACCCGTGTTACGATTAGAGAAGTAAATAAACTGACTAATATTCCGATTGAAAGTGTAAGGGCAAACCCCCGGATGGGTCCTGTTCCAAACTGGTAAAGGACTGCAGCTGAAATCAGGGTAGTAACATTCGCATCCAGAATTGCCGATAGGGCTTTGGCGTAACCGGTATCAATCGCTGCACGCACAGTTTTCCCGGATCTTAATTCTTCACGCACTCTTTCGAAGATGAGTACATTTGAATCAACAGCCATACCAATCGTCAGGATGATCCCCGCTACACCGGGCAGGGTTAATGTGGCATGGAAATAGGCAAGAATAGCAAAAATCACAACCAGATTCATTAACAATGCTATATTTGCTACAATACCGCTTAATTTGTAATAAATCAACATGAATATGACAACTAAAACGAATCCTACGATTGCCGATGTCGTGCCTTTTCGAATTGAATCTTCACCCAAGGAAGCGGTTACTGTTCGTTCTTCTATAATTTGTACGGGAGCAGGAAGAGCACCGGCACGTAATACGATGGCAATTTCTTGTGCTTCTTTCATCTCATCAATGCCTTCAATAACACCGCTTCCCCGTATTTTCGATCGTATGACCGGCGCTGAATAAACATTATCATCTAAAACAATAGCCATTCTTTTATTGATATTTGCACCAGTCAGCCTGGCAAAAATACGTGCACCTTCGGAATTCATTTCGAATTGAACTACAGCCTGCCCGGCATTCTGGAAACTTTGACCTCCGCCAATTTGTACGTTGGCATCCGTGAGGTATTTTCCGGTAAGACCCGGTTCTTTCTTCACTAAATATAATTGCCAAAAACTATCTTCCTGGTATTTAATCGGCTTATCGGACCAGAGAAATTTCGCATCGGCTGGGATTACTTTTTGAACTTCCGGTAGGGATAGAATTTTTTCTACCGCAAAGCGATTTGCTTCCGGTACTGCAACCTCACCACCCTGGCCACGCAAATCCCGGAGCAATGCTAAAAAGGGATTTTTACCAAAGAATTCTTCATTGACATTTAGAGTGCTGGTATCGTTGGCAGCAGTTGCCAAATCGCTTTGAATATTGACTGTTCCGAATAAATCTTCCGCCCGAATCACTCTGCTGCTTGCCGAATCCTGGTCAGTAGATGCCAGATCGGTTGAGTCCGGTGTAGAAGTAATAGAAGTATTAGAAGTAGAATCGGATCTATTCTTCTTAACCGTATTATCAATTTCTCGTAATACATTAGTTGCTATATCGCTGTCAAGCAACATCGTAAATTCAAGCTGGGCGGTTTTACCGATCAATTGTTTTGCTCGTTCAATTTCCTGAATTCCCGGAAGCTCAACTATAATTCTCCGGTCTCCCCGCTTCTGAAAATTGGGCTCAGAAACTCCAAACTGGTCAATACGGTTGCGCAAAATCTGTAGAGTTCTATCAATTGCATCGTCGGCTTCTATATTTAGATCCGTAATTATTTTAGCGTCATCATCCAGGCGAGTAAAAAAATATCGGTTAAGTGGTATGTTTCGATCGGCAAATTCATCTTTAAGAACTTGAAAAAAATCAAGGGTCAGATCTTTACGTATCTCTTCCTTGCAAACCTGGAGGATTTGTTCGAATTGCTCGTCTTTCCTGACGGCTAAATTTTCAATAAGTTTTGCAAAATCAACTTCAAGAAGCAGGTAAATGCCTCCCTGTAAGTCCAGCCCTCTTTTGATGGCTCTTGCTTCCAGATCGTTATACTTCCCCTCCAGCTTTAGCTGCTCAATTTCTTCCGCAGTCAGCGTTTGCATCTTATAGGTTGGGTACAAATTCCATACTGACCAAATCAATAATGCAAAAATTATAATAGTCTTGACAAGATTTTTACGCTGCATTCAAATCCTCCATATTGGCCTTCACGACTTCTACAGGACAAACTTTTTTACTCATCCAGATTGTTTCAACTTCTTTATACGTTTTTATTAACTGGTTGATTGTTAACAAATTGTTAAAAATTACAAAGCGTAAATATAGAGATTTTGTGATGACTAATCAAGCAATATTTAGTTATTCGTGAAGGCTTGATTTTTTACTATTTAGGGTGAGTTTACATGGAACTATGAAGGTTTAATTGTAGCTTATCCTGGCTTAGGTAAAGGCTATCAACGATTTAACGATGAACCCATTGATCCATATATTTGGCTTTCTGAATTCTGCTTAAACTCCTTGATCCCTTTAAAAATGGTCTCAGCAATTTTTTGTCGATAGCTCTTTTTTCTCAAATTACTTCTGTCGCGATTATTAGTAATATACCCAACCTCTACATAAATTTTTGGCATTAATGTACCAACCAATACTTGAAAAGGTCCCTGTTTTACTCCTCGATTTTTCGTTCCCAAATCTTTTTTTACAAAACTTTGAACCCTTGCTGCTATATTTTGACTTTCAACTTCAAACGAATTTCTTGCTATAGCCAGTAAAATCGAATTTTCATTGCTAAGGTCCGAATATGGTGCCCAGGAATCTCCATACTTAATCACAGAGTTCTCTTTTTCGGCCAATAATTTATCTTCTTTTGTTCTGGCAGTCCCGAGAACATAAGTCTCCATTCCATATGCTCTTCGGTGTGGAAAAGAATTGACATGTATACTAATAAACAGCTTACCTTTATTATTATTTGCAAAGGAAGACCTTAGCCGGAGATCAACAAACTTGTCTTTGTCTCGTGTTAGTAACACCTCAACACCGAGTTTATCCACCAGAAGTTTTTTTAATCTTTTTGCAATATCCAGAACAATATTTTTCTCGTATAATTTCCCGGGGCCAATCGTTCCCGGGTCCTTTCCGCCATGGCCCGGGTCGATGATAATTTTATCGATTAGCCATTTTTTTCTTTCCGACACCAAATCGACTAAGATATCTTCCGGCAATTCTTCGGATGTCCGAATTGACAGAAGTATTTCATTCTCGGAGCTCGAAATGGAAACATCATTCCTTTCAATCTTTTTTCGTAATTTAAACGATAATTGGGCAGATTCAGAAAATTGTACAGGGATCATCTTTCGTAGCAGCTTATTCGATCCTAATAAAGACAGCCTGGTAGTATCTACAATACCCCCGACAATATCAAGGTAAAGCCAACCTCCGATCAATCGAACCGCAAGCTCGGAAGATTGGAAATGCTTAAATGTTGCGATCCGGATCAAGTATCCATTGATTTTTTCCTCAGTAATAATCGAATGGACATTGGTGCCTTCCTTGACCATTAAAATAATTGATTTATCCTTTTGGTAGGAAATAGGCACTGGTGAGATATCTTTAATCAGATCAAAGAAATACTTAACAGGCACCCAGATGCCATCCTCGTCAAACTCGGTACTGATTGGCATTTGGTAAATCTTATCATCGATCATTACATATGGATTGAGAGCAGTTACTTTGATCTTATGATTTCCAAGGTATATTACGATCTTCTTTGCTAAATCATTGTAGTAAGTCCTCGCTTTCACTAATCTGGAAAATGCGCCAACCTCAATAAAATCCAGGCCATATATCTTTATTGCGGGAACAACAATATCCCTTTGTTCAGAACCATAAACGGTCAACTGAATTTTTTCTTGGCCTGATAATTCACCTGTTCTGAACAGTATTGAAACGAAGAGTATGATCCACAGGAAAATTATCGTTGTGGGATAATGTAAATTCTTTGTATCCAGGATATCGAACCTATTTTATTCAGAGTCTGATTTTTTGGAGAGGTTGTCGCTTGCTCGTTTCAATATATTCTTTTCGGCCTGCGAAAGTTTATCATAACCGATTTCATTGATTTTATCTAATATTTCATCCACTTGCTTTTCGAAGGATGGGCTCTGTTCACTTCGATGCACCTTCATATTCGAACCAGGGGTTGGTTTGCTCTTTTTAAAGAACCGTCTCACGGTCGATTCAATTCGCCAATCCGCTTTAAAGTAGAAATAGCCGATTACCAAACCTCCTAAATGAGCAAAATGGGCAACCCCATCACTGGGGCCGAAAAGATTGGTAAGTGCGGAATAAACCGAAAATAACGTAATGATTATTACTAAATGTTTGGCTTTCATGGAAACAGGTAGAATAAAAAAGAGTAAGAACGTGATAACACGTTCGGGAAACAGCAAGGCGAAGGCTAGCAAAACGCCATAGATTGCACCGGACGCCCCGATTATAGTAATTTCACTTCCAATATTGAAAAGAAAAGCTATAACCCCGGCTCCTATCCCGGTTATAAAGTAATATTTTAAAAATTCCCGCGTTCCAAGGGTTCTTTCCACTTCACTGCCAAACATCCACAAGATAAACATGTTAAAAATTATGTGAAGTGGTCCACCATGTAGAAACAGATAGGTGCCGAATTGCCAGATCATAAAATTGTCGATAACCTGTGTCGGTCTTAGTCCGAAAATGGCATTCAACCCTATGAAAGGAAGCTGTTGCAGTAAAAACACACCACCATTGGAAATTAAAAGCCATTTAACCGCCGGCGTCATCCGCGCGCTTAAACCTAATTGATATGATTCGTAAGGGTATCTCATTAAAACCTATAAAATTACTTATCTTAAATCGGCAGAATTTGATGAAATCTTTGGGTTACTTTTCGTATACAATTAATTAATATTACTGAGGTACTATTTTCACTCTACTCGTGCCTACTTTTAAGTTTAATTCACAAAATTGTTTCAAAATTATTAGATTAAAATTGCTAAAGGATAAGAAATTTTACAAGTATATTCAACTTGAAATTAGGGAAGCTATCCGAATCGATTTTTGAGCTTAAGGATGTTTAAGGAGAATAATGAGAATGTATTTTTATTTGATGTTTTTACTTTTTGAATATCTTCGACATATTGTTACTCCTTTTAACCTTTCCTTTGTAAAGGCTGTTGAAAAAAATATTAGACTTGTATTATTATGGGTTCTTTATGGATAGCCCAAAAAGCTAACTGATGTCATCCCGTCGCGTGACGGGATCTTGTTAAAAAACAGGAATTTCTTACTGCTTATTACTTAAACTATATTACAAAAATTATGAATTAATTTAGCAGTGGGTTGATTCTTGTTAATTGAGATTTGGAATTTATTTGTTATTTGATTTTTTCTCCGCTTCAGCAAAAAGAAAGTTTTCTGCAAACCGTATGAACTTAGAGCTTTTGAGTCTTAGAGGCTGAATAGTTACTTTTCATCAAAGATTCAAAAACTTGTTTGGATATTTGAATATCCTGAACAGCTACACCGGTAAGGTCTGCGATGGTAAGCTGGTTGTCATCTATTCTCCCAAGCTGTGGATTGGAAATAATCTTGCCTAGTTCAATGATATTTCCACTATCCAACAAGCCCGCTTTCAGGGCATGAGATATTTCACCTCTTTCACGACATTGCGGGATGCTGTCAGCAACAATTAGATCTGCTTTTTGGAGAATTTTTGGGTCTAACTCAATTTTATCTGGGGTATCCGAACCCATTGCGGTGACATGCGTTCCTGGTTTGATTTGATCGAATTGCACTAATGGAGATTTTGCCGAAGTCGTTGTGACGATGAAATTACAGGTTGAAGTTACTTCTTCTATGGCTTGAGTCGATTGAATTGAAAACCCAAAAGGCTCCATGTCAGTTTTATATCGATCTAACCTGTCCTGTTTCCTGCCCCAAACAATCACATCTCTGCAATCGATTACCGGTTTTAAATACTCGAGCTGCATCCGACCTTGAATTCCAGTGCCAAGGATACCGATACGATGAACTGATTTTGGCGCTAAATATTTGGCCACAATTTTGCCGGCAACTGCAGTCCGAACATTAGTGAGAAAACCTTCATCTTGAAGAATACAAGCGAGTTCTCCGGTTGCTTGTTTAAACACCAGCATCAAACCATTGCTGGAAGACAGGTCCAGTTTTATATTCTCAGGAAATCCCGATGCGATCTTGATTACATAATATTCATCGCCCTTAATATAACCGTATTTAATGTGAACATCTCCAGGCGGATTTTCGAAGATCAATTCACCCACCGGCGGAACGACAACATTTCCATTTGAATAAGCTACAAATCCATCCTCGATTGCTGTTGTTACATCAATTTCAAGTAGTACTTTTTTGATTTCATTTAAGGTAAAGATTTGAGTCATGTTTTTTCCTATGTATGTATTTTTTTAGATTGGTTTTAAATAGATGGTAACTGAGTTGAACGCAGTGGTCTTAATTGAACCCACGAAATCCTAATTTCGAATAACTAGACAAATTCTAATTACTAAATTCCAATAAATCAAATGAATTAACCAAATTGTAGGTTTTTAATATTTAGGGCATTATAATTTAGGGTTTGTTTAGAAATTCGTGCTTAGTATTTCTGATTTAATTTTCTATTAGCTTCTCTAGTTTATTACTCGAGCGTTGTAAACCTGCGGTTAAATTCTCTGCACCACATTTCAGTTACCAGCACAACATCCTCAATAAACACTGAAATTTCAAGATCATGATTGTAATACCAGGGCTCGACAGTGAAAACCATCCCAGGAGAAAGAGGAGCATCTAAAAGGCATGGGTCTCCAACATCCAGACCGATTTGATGTCCGAAAAAACTGCCGGTCTGCCCTGCAGGATAATGTCTGGCAGATTCGGGTTGAAGCGGCTGATGCATTGGGAAATATCGAGGACCGGCGTGCCGTGAGTCCATTGATCAAAATGCTTAAAGATGAAAACAAATATGTGAGAAAAGAGGCTGCCGAGGCTTTGGGGGAGATTAACAGGTAAGGTAAAGTATTGGAAGATTCATAGCAATTATTTTGACCGCAGAGGAAGCGGAGATGGTGAGAAGTTTACTAAGACGCTGACTTTTCTTCTTTAATTTTGCCTTAGTGGACAAATATTAATGTTTTGGTCAAACTCCACACTCAAAATTCAAGAAGTTTAATTTAATTGTTCTCACGATTCTTTAACCAACGTTTTAACGATTTTTGACTTTCTCCCGATTTACGGCCCGCCACAATACCCGAGAGACTTAAATCCTCATCCAGATCCGGCCAATGAATAATCGAACCTTCATCAATTAACTCAAAATTATTCCGTTCTTCGTTCGAACCATGCCACAAACGGGGATACCAGAGAAGGGGTACAATTATGGTTCGACCGTCGAATAGATCAACAGAAAGAGAGTCGTCACTAATTTTGATTGACTTAGCTTTAGGTTCTTCTATCTCAGTCTCTAAAGAATTCATACCATCTTTCCAAAATAAAATTTTTGTTGTCCCTTACCAATTTTACTACGAGCTGCAAAGTAAATAACTGTGAAAAACACGTAAACTTGACTCAATATCAAAAGATGTTTAAGGCGTGTGTTGCACGATTTTCGAGCTATTCATTTGCAATATTAACAACACTTTTATAAGCAAAGGTTAATCGGCCTCAAAAGATATGTGACTGAATTTTTGTTTCGAAGCCAATAGTTTGAGAATCGTTTCCCAACGGCTCACTTTGCTAATTCTGAGCCGTTCACCGACAATAACAACCTGTTTAACTGGATGGTTAGAACTTACAGTTTTTTTGGGGTTCACATGTTTCTACCTAAAAATCTTCTTAGCTTAGGACTGCATCCAAAATAAAAAGGGCTAATTTGTAATGGATTATCAGGAAAAGCATCTCTACCGATAGCTGTTCCAAATAATTTAGTCTCAATTAAAACCGTAAAATCCACATCAGCCGTATGAATATGATTTTTTACAAATTCTAAGTCCGGTACGTGTCTAACCAAATCATGTCTAATTAAAGCTTCAAAGAAAGTTGGAAGTAGGGAAATAATTTGATGCAGCCCACACAATGACCTTATAGTTATATTCATAGTCGTAAGACTAGGTTTTTCAATTCGATTATGTTTCATTTTATTATATGAATACCACCAATCTATTTTTTGATATGTGTTGTTTCTAGCTTCAATCCAACCTCGAAAAGGCGTTAAATATTGTAATGGATAGGTAAACAAAATTGTTTTTTGATTACTCAAATTTAATCGATTTTCATAATGAGGCACAAAGTCATTTATTTTTTGTTTATCTTTTGGTTTAGTTGAAATCGTTGATTCTTCTCTAAATATTGAATCGATAAGACTTCCAGCTTCGACTAGAATACTCGCCAATAATGGTAAAACACTATCCTTATTATCCTTATTATCATTATTAAAAGGGATAAATTCGAGAAATTTAGAAAATCTTGATTCAAAGTCTAAGTACCAGCCAATTACTAATTCGGAATTATTTTGCTCCATCGTATAAAATCTTTTTAGTTATGACGATCTACAACAGCGTTCGCTTCGCGTTGCCATTTTGAAATTCAAGTTTAATTTTGAAGCCCTCTACAAAACGCATCAATACCAAGTAAACGAATGAATTCTTGATTCTCGTCATTCGGATTAAGGAT
>JADFJB010000122.1 GCA_022566355.1 candidate division KSB1 bacterium | reverse complement strand
GAAAAATGATAAAAATGAATTGGCAAGAATGGCTTAGCCGAGCTATTTTTTATACTATAATGTGTTAAGGCGGAAAGTTTCCACTTATTACTAAGTTAGCTGTGTGAAAATAAACCAATATACTAACCAAAATGAAACTATGAAAAAGAAATTTGAAACCTATGTAGCTTTTCTGAACGATCACGTTATAGAAAAAGCGTTGAGTTTCCTCTCTGATGGCTTCCACCTGCGTTTTACAGATTATGATTTTATCATTGACAAGAAAGAGATGGTCAATGTATTAGGATGGGATAAAGCCGTAAACGGCAGGGTTTCATACAAAAACCTGGTTGTTGAAGGAGATGCAATAACAGGATTGTTTACGGAACAGAATGATTTTTTCAAACTTGTCGGAATAGCCGAATTGAAGGCAAAAATCACCTATACTTTTGATAAATCCGGCTTGATCATTAATCAAATCTATACACCATTACCCAATCAACCATCGTTCCAAGAAAAAATGCAACCGGCCATCGAGTGGGCGAGAGAAAATAGACCTGATGAACTAAATGAAATCTATTATCAAAATCAGATGCAATTCAACCAGGTGACGGGAGAGAGATGGTTAGCGCTACTAAAAGAATGGAAAAATGCGACACAAAATAAGTAGTAATGAGCAGAGCGTTGGCAGTTATTTTTAGAGGGTGCGGTCCAAAACACACCCCTAAATACCCTCTCAAGAATCTCAAGAGGGGACTTGATTATTCCGTCCAATCCTTCAACTCCAACAAAATTGAAATAATACAAAACCGATCATTGAGCAGCAGCACGCGGGCGCGCAAGGCTTTTAGATCTGCTGCATTATTTCCTGTTTCATTTATCCACCAAACTTAAACCTCTAAATTGATCTTGTTTTAAACTAATATTTTTATTAATTTCAGGCAAAAATAGATTCATTAAAAGGTCTTCTAATCACTTTCTCAAGCTAATATTTTACGGAAATTATAGCAATTAAAATGAGTCTCTCATGGCTGCTCATTTTCATCTTGCACTTAACCAAACATTAAGAAAGAGGTTAAATTATGTCAACAGTTCTAGAATTAGAGAAAGCAGTATCAGGTTTAGCTTCAGATCAACTGGCAAAATTTAGAGCATGGTTCGAGAAATTCGATTCTGCGACTTGGGACAGGCAATTTGAAGATGATGCAAAATCCGGAAAACTCGATAAAATCGCTGAACAAGCAATAGATGATTTTAAGAAGGGAAAATGTAAAGAATTATGAGGCATTTCGCAAGCCCTTCATTTTGGGATTGTTATGGCAATTTGCCAAATATGTCCAAAACTTAGCCGATAAAAATTTTGTTTTGTTGAAAACAAATTCTAAACATCCATCCCTTCATTTAAAGAAGGTGGCAAAATATTGGTCAGTGCGTATTGGTACAAAATATCGTGCTATCGCAGTAAAACTAGAAAAGGGATTGTTATGGTTATGGTTTTGGATAGGAACCCACGCTGAATATGACAAACTTTTGAATTAAGATATTTATCGATAAAATAGGAGAAATTACGTGATCGTATTACATCCAAAATTTCTTGAACAAGAAGGCAAAAAGCAATTTGTGGTTCTCCCATATAAGGAATTTATCAGCATTCAGGAAGAACTTGCTGATTACGAAGATTTGAAAGAACTACGAAAAGCTAAAAAAACAGAAAAAGATGCTCCAATAATAAGTTTGGAGGATGCAAAAAAAGAATTGGGTTTATAGCTAACTCTAATTCCTTGATAAGTATGATGAATATTATTAACCGGGGATGTATAATTTTAAAACATCTATATTTTCAATAAAGACCTTGATTTTCGTTACCCACCAATCATTGAAACCCAAATTGACCTTGTTTTAAACTAATATTTTTATTATTTTTTCATGCTAAAATTCAGGCAAAAAAAAAGACCTCAAAAAGAGGTCTTTAGTACCGAGGGAGGGATTCGAACCCTCACGAGCTTACACTCACTGGATTTTGAATCCAGCGTGTCTACCATTTCACCACCTCGGCTTAATTTCTGAAAAATAAATAAAATAAAATCGAAAAGCAAATAAAAAAACATCCCAGTAGAACCTGAAATGGAATTGAAAAAACTAACCTATAAAGACGCCGGCGTGGATATTGATTCTGCGGAGGAAACCGTCAGAAGTATAGCTTCAATAGTTCAATCAACGAATATTCAGGGAGTTATCAGTGGCATTGGTCAATTTAGCGGCATGTTTGAAATCCCAATACAGGAGTATAAAAAACCTGTGCTGGTATCCAGCATGGATGGCGTTGGTACTAAATTAAAAGTAGCAATAATGATGGCTAGGTTCGACTCCATAGGGGAAGATCTCGTCAATCATTGCATCAATGACATTCTGACATCCGGAGCAAAGCCGCTTTATTTTCTCGATTATCTTGCCCTGGGAAAGTTGGATGCGAAAATAGTTATTGAAATGGTTACCGGCATGGCAAAAGCTTGCAAGCAATCATCCTGCGCCTTAATCGGCGGGGAAACGGCTGAAATGCCCGATCTTTACCAACCAGGAGATTTTGATATTGCCGGTACGATCGTGGGTATCGTTGAAAAATCCAAAATTATCGATGGCAGTAAAATCGAGAAGGGTGATGTTGTCATAGGTTTAGTATCAAATGGATTACATACAAATGGCTATTCGCTGGCACGAAAAATCCTTTTTGGACATGCCGCCGGAAAAACAATTCATGATCGTTATGAAGGAATAGAAGGTACAATAGGGGAAGAATTGCTGCGGATTCATAAGAATTATTTTACGGTGGTAACTTCAATACTGGATAATCATGATATTCATGGCATGGCCCATATAACCGGCGGCGGCATTGTTGGCAATACAAAACGTATTTTGCCCCGGGGAACGACATTAAAAATAAATTGGACTTCCTGGCAACGACCTCAAATATTTAAACTATTGCAAAAACTGGGTAATGTGCCCGAAGATGACATGCGCCGAACTTTTAATTTGGGTATTGGATATGTTCTCGTAGTTGCTAATAATGAGATTGACAGGGTAGTCGGCGCAATGAAAAAACTCGAAGAGGAGTGCTATCAAATCGGAAGGATTGTTTAAAGGATCATGAGTAAAATTGCAATCTTGGGAGCAGGAAGTTGGGGCACTGCGCTGGCAGTTTTGCTCGCAGCCAAGAATTACGAGATTGTATTGTGGGAGCATTTTCCTGAATTGGCTGATGATTTGATTAAATATCGGGAAAACAAAAAAATGCTTCCCGGCATCAAAATTCCGGACAACGTAAAAATCACCAACAACCTGGATGAAGCTGTCGATGGCTATGACATACTCGTTAATGCCGTCCCATCCCATATCACTCGGAATTTGGCGGACCAACTGGGCAAATATCCTTTCGAAGGAAAATTAATTGTTAGTGTGACCAAAGGCATAGAAAATGAGACGTTATTGAGAATGTCTCAAGTCTATGCCGAAGTTCTGCCAAATTTTCCCGCTGAGCAATTTGTTGTTTTATCCGGACCGAGCCATGCTGAAGAAGTCAGCAGAAAAATTCCGACTACGGTCGTTGCGGCATGCATAAATTTAAAAAACTCGGAATTGATTCAAGATATTTTTATGACGCCGGCTTTCCGGGTATACTCTCACTCGGATATTATTGGCGTTGAATTGGGGGGCTCGCTAAAAAATGTCATTGCCATTGCCGCCGGAATCATCGATGGTGTTGGCTTTGGCGACAATACCAAAGCTGCGCTGATTACCCGAGGCTTGGTTGAAATGACCCGGTTGGGAACAGCCATGGGGGCCGATCCGATGACATTCGCAGGTCTTTCCGGAATCGGCGATCTTGTCGTAACTTGTATGAGCCGCCATAGTAGAAATCGATATGTGGGAGAAGAAATCGGGAAGGGCAAAACCCTGAAGCAAGTTCTTTCACAAATGGTAATGGTTGCGGAAGGAGTTAAGACAACAAAATCAGCGTTTAAACTAGCTGAAGTCCACAATGTTGAAATGCCAATTACAGAGGCTGTTCATAATGTTCTTTTTGATGGCAAAGATCCTAAACTTGCGGTTTACGATTTAATGGCCAGAGGCGCAAAACAAGAAAAATTCGTATGAACAAAATAACTGGAAGATTTAATTTTGAGGAGTCGCTATGTTGAAATCCATTCTCGTAGCAGTCGATGGCTCTGAATATACCGAACCTGTAATGAATTATGCCGTTCAATTTGCGAAAATGTTTGATGCAAAACTAAGGATTGTAACGGTTGTCGACATTAGAATTTTTGAGTGGTCTGTTTATCTTGGCATGGATGGTTTTGCGCCTGTGCTGCCATCATCAGAATATCTCACGGAATCACGTCACCTGTTGGAAAAAAAAGCAGAAAAAGTGCTGGAAAAATGTGTTCAAATGGCAAAATCGAATAATGCCAGTTTTACGGCTGAACAAGTAGAAGGGAGTCCGCGGGAGATTATAGATCAGAAATCACATGTTGTGGATTTGGTCATGTTGGGATCCCGGGGAGAGTTTGCAAAATGGGGAAGCAGCAAGATCATGGGCGCAACTATGGAGGCAATCTCACGGGAATGCATCAAGCCGCTTTTCATTTCCCCAAAAGAATTTCGACCTATTAAAAAAATATTAGCGCCCTATGATGGTAGCCTGAATTCAAACCGAGCTTTGCCCTATGCCGGATATCTAGCTTCAAATTTTGGTGGAGAAATTACTGTACTTACCATCGACAAAAATTTAGATCTTGCCCGATCAATTTCTGAAGAAGGAAAAATATATTTTGATCCTTATGATGCTGCACTTAAATCAGAAATAAGAAATGGCAATCCGGATGATCAAATCCTGATTTTGCAGAGCAGGAAGAATTTGATTGTATCGTAATGGGCGCCTATGGGCATTCGAGAATTATAGAAGCAATATTAGGAAGCATCACGCAAAGCGTAATGAAAAATGCTAAAATTCCAATATTGCTGGTTAAATAGTGTTTGAACGAAAAATACCATATCTGTCAATTCCTGCATGCTTTTAGCGGGAATCTACCAGTTTGGAATTATAAGAGTCCTGCAAAAGGTTTGTCCTGCATGTTTTTAGTAGCGAAGATTACCGGAATGTCCCTAGTTATTGAATTTTTGATGAGACACTAAATAAAATTGGATTGAGAGTGGATTGGAGAAGAATTAATGCGAAAAGATTTTGTCTATGTGGAAGATTTAAAAGATCATGTTGGTAAAGAAGTTGAACTGGCCGGGTGGCTTTATAATAAAAGGTCAAGCGGAAAAATATGGTTTTTGATGTTGCGGGACGGAACCGGGATCGTCCAGGGAATCGTCAATAAAAAAGAAGTTTCCGAAGAGATATATAATATACAAGAAAAGTTGTCGCAAGAATCGTCATTGTTTGTAAAGGGAATCGTTAATAAAGATGATCGAGCTCCCGGTGGCTATGAGCTCTGGATCAGGGATATCCGCATCAACCAAATTGCAGAAGAATATCCGATTTCATTAAAAGAACATGGCACCGAATTTTTGATGGATCATCGACACTTATGGCTGCGCTCGAAAATGCAGACGGCAATATTGCGGATTCGCCATGAAGTCGTTCGAAGCATTCGAGATTTTTTTGATGATCGTGGATTCACTTTAGTAGATGCGCCCATTTTTACTCCTAACGCCTGCGAAGGTACTACGACGTTATTTGAAACCGAATATTTTGGCAGCAAAGCGTATTTAACCCAGAGCGGCCAATTATACATGGAAGCCGGAGCAATGGCGCTTGGCAAAGTATATTGCTTTGGTCCGACATTCCGAGCGGAAAAATCAAAAACCCGCAGGCATCTAACGGAATTTTGGATGGTGGAACCGGAAGTTGCATTTGCCGATTTGAACGACAATATGGACCTGGCTGAAGAGTTTCTTGAGTATGTTGTCCAGCGTGTCCTTGAGAAAAAATCCGAAGAATTAAAAGTGGTGGAACGGGATACCACTCAGTTAGAAAAAGTAAAGAGGCCGTTCCCACGAATTTCTTATGATGAAGCTGTTGATATATTGAAAAAGAAAGAGGTGGCTTTTGAGGTTGGCGGTGACTTTGGCGGAACAGATGAGACCATTATTTCGGAACAGTTTGATCGTCCTTTGATCGTACATCGCTATCCGGCGGCAGTGAAAGCATTTTATATGAAGGCAGATCCTGAAGATAAAACAAAATCACTAAGTATGGATATATTGGCCCCGGAAGGGTATGGTGAGATCATCGGTGGTGGAGAGCGTGAAGACAGCTATGAGGTCATTATTCAAAAATTGCATGAACATAATTTATCGCAAGAAGACTTTAAGTGGTACCTGGATTTACGAAAATATGGCACTGTGCCCCATAGCGGTTTCGGGCTTGGTATTGAACGAACTGTTTCCTATATTTCCGGGTTAAAGCACATTCGTGAAACCATTCCATTCCCCAGGACAATTTATCGAAATTATCCATGAATATTTGTATTGGTGTCATTGGTGGTGTACAAGCTGCTGCTGAGAGTTTATCGATAGCCGAAGAAGTCGGTCGAGAAATTGCTAAAGCAGAAGCTACACTTGTTTGCGGTGGGCGTGGAGGAGTAATGGAAGCTGCGTGTCGCGGAGCACAAGCTGAATCTGGGCTCACGATTGGTATTTTGCCTGGTGATTCTCGAGTCGAAGCGAACGATTATGTCGATATCCCTATCGTCACAGGGATGGGAATTGGCAGAAACATTATGGTCGTTCGAAGCTCACAATCAATTATTGCAATCGACGGATCGTATGGTACTTTATCTGAAATATCTTATGCGTTGCA
This sequence comes from candidate division KSB1 bacterium, assembly GCA_022566355.1. Classification (NCBI taxonomy): domain Bacteria; kingdom Pseudomonadati; species Candidatus Zhuqueibacterota bacterium. The sequence goes on along the minus strand of JADFJB010000122.1, from coordinate 6,770 downwards.
ACTCGGTATTCCTGTTATTGGCATAAATACATGGGATATTTCTGAGAATATTCATCGAGCCGAATCTGCAAAAGAGGCTGTGCAAATGGCTTTTGAATTGATGGGTTGAATGTAACATTACAAATTGATTCTAACTTTAGGTTAAAATGAAAGCATTTGCAAAAATATGGGTTGGTGGTGTTGTCCAGGGAGTTGGATTCCGTTTTTTTGTGGTTCGTACAGCAAAAAATTACGGACTGGACGGTATGGTAAAAAATCTTGTCGATAGCCGTGTTTATATAGAAGTTGAAGGGGAGAAGGGCTTGATCCAGGATTTTGCAAAGGAAATGAAAATTGGGCCGAGTTTGTCCAGAGTTTCTAATCTGGAAATAAAATGGCAGGAATATAGCAATAAATATTCAGGCTTTTCTATTGATTTTTAAAATGGGATACCATTATGGATAAATTAAGGAGAAGAATAAGAAATGTACCGGATTTTCCTAAACCTGGTATACAATTCAAAGATATCACCACATTATTGAAAGATGGCAAGAGTTTCGCAGAAGTAATCGATAAGTTTGATGAAAAATACCGGTCAAGACATGTGGACATTATTGTTGGAATCGAGTCGAGGGGGTTTATTTTTGGCGGGGCTCTAGCCTATAAATTGGGAGTCGGTTTTGTCCCGATTAGAAAACCCGGCAAACTCCCTGCGGATGCGATTTCCGAAGAATATGAATTGGAGTACGGTACTGACACAATGGAAATCCACTCCGATGCCATCATGCCCGGACAAAATATTTTGATCATCGATGACTTAATCGCAACCGGGGGTACGATGGAAGCCGCAACACGATTGATTGAACGATTGGGCGGCGTTATCGTCGGGATTGCTTATTTAATCGATTTGACATTTTTAAAAGGGAGTGAAAAAGTGAATCGATATGATCGCTATTGTTTAATAGAATATGATGGTGACTAGCTGTTTTGTCATTAATATTAAGGGTTTCCCCATTCGTTCATAAAATATCGATTTAGACTTCTTTTTTTATTACGATAATAAGGTTAGACTTGAGCCCACGATTTATGCTCGTGGGTTTTTTTAATTGAAAAAAAATTATATCTAGGAGTAATTTGTGATTGATGTTGCGATTGTTGGCGCTGGACCTGTTGGACTGGCTTGTGCAATAGAAGCTAAAAAGCATGGATTGTCATATGTCGTTTTAGAAAAGAGTTTATTAACTAATTCAGTTTATTGTTTTCCGCAAAACATGACGTTTTACTCAACCCCGGAGCTGTTAGAAATTGGAGATATACCTTTTATTATTTCAGGAGAGAAACCCAAGAGAGTCGATGCATTAAAATATTATTGGAGAGTAACCCAGCACTATCAATTAGATGTGAAATTGGATACGAAAGTTGAAACCATAAACAATATCGATGGTGAGTTTTCACTTCAAACAAGTTCGGGAGTTTACCAATCAAAAGCAGTCATTATTGCAACAGGATTTTATGACAATCCGAACTACCTCGGTGTTCCCGGTGAATATTTGCCGCATGTTTCCCACTATTATTCGGATCCGCATAAATATGTTAAAAAGAAAGTAGCAATCATTGGGGCAAATAATTCTGCTGTGGAAGCGGGCCTGGAATTATATCGATACAACGTTGAAGTTACCTTAATCCATCGTGGCAGTGAATTAAGCAGGGGTGTAAAAAAATGGGTGGTTCCGGATATTCAAAATCGACTAAAACGGAATGAAATTAAAGGTATTTTTAACGCTACGGTTCAAGAAATCAAAAGCAAATCGATTGTAGTCAATTCAAATGACAAAACAGAAGAAATCCCGGCAGATGCAGTTTTAGCCTTAATTGGTTACCAGCCGCATTTTGACTTCATGCGCAATATGGGAATCAACATTAACGACCAAACTCTGGTTCCGGATTTTGATCCGGATACCGGCGAAACCAATGTTGAAGATATCTATATCGCCGGAGCGATACAAGCAGGTGCTAATGCAAATAAAATTTTTATAGAAAACGGTAGGCTACACGCACCTGTCATTATAAATGCAATCAAAAATAAGCTGATTGTTGAGCAAAAATAATTGGGTTTGAATTGACCTGAACTAAATTTGAAATCTATATTTCTGGTTTTAAGTCCGTTAAATCAGTAATATCCCAACCATTATAAAATTCCACTTGTGGTTTACCTCAAAATGTGTATATTCGAATTAAATTTTAAGGATCTTAATTTACGCATTTAAGGTATACTTGGAAAGACGAATTAAAATCATTAGTTACAAGTAGTTTCTGAAATTGAATTCCCTTCTTCATATGTTATAAATCATCATTAAGGAGAAAAACAATGGAATCAAGCCGGGAAAAATGGGGCAGTAAAGCAGGTTTCATACTTGCAGCTTCTGGCTCTGCGGTAGGATTAGGAAATATCTGGAAATACCCCTATATTGCCGGAGAAAACGGCGGCGCTGCTTTTACTATGGTTTATCTCATTTGTATTGCAGTTGTTGGACTGCCAATCCTGTTAAGTGAGTTTGTTATCGGGCGGAAAACACAATTGAGCCCTGTCGGGGCTTTCGAAAAATTAGTGCCAAAAACCAAATGGAAGCTTATTGGATTTTTAGGAGTGGCCTCCGCTTTTGTTATTCTTTCCTTCTACAGTGTGATTGGCGGCTGGACGATCAAGTATATATATTTAGCGATCTCGACCGGCTTTGAAAGCTTATCCGGAAACCCGGAAGCTGCAGGTGAGGTTTTTAATGCGTTTACTTCCAGTACCTGGGAGCCACTTTTTTGGCATATAATATTCATGTCACTTACTATATTTATTATTGTAAAAGGCGTCAAAGGAGGTATTGAGAAGTGGAGTAAAATCATGATGCCAATGATTGTAATTATTCTGATTTTATTGGTCATCCGCGGATTAACCCTGCCGGGCGGAATGAAGGGAATAGAGTTTTTATTCTCACCCAAGTTTAGCGATCTCACGCCTCAAAGTATTGTTCTTGCGCTTGGCCATTCCTTTTTTACGATTAGTTTAGGAATGGGGACTATGATTACTTACGGGAGTTATTTAGGCAAAGATCAGAACTTGCTCAAATCAGGGATTATCGTAATTGGGGTAGATACCGCTATTGCGCTGTTGGCAGGCATAGCCATTTTTACCGCGGTTTTTGCTCTTGGTGCAGATCCAGGTCAGGGTCCAGGTTTAGTCTTTGCTGTATTGCCGACTGTTTTCCCAAATATTCCTGGTGGCGGGCAGTTGTGGGGCGGGTTATTCTTTTTCGTTCTTTTTCTTGCAGCCCTCACATCAGCGATTTCAATTCTGGAAGTAGTTACAGCTTATTTTATTGATCAAAAAGGTTGGAGCCGTTCAAAGGCGACTTATACTTTTGGCGGTGTGATTTTCGTGGTGGGTATCCTTTGTTCGCTCTATAGCAACGTCTTTGGTTTTCTCGATGCCGCTTCATCAAAGTATATGCTCCCCATTGGCGGTTTGCTTACAGCCATATTCATTGTTTACCGCTGGGGTCTTCCCAAATTTCTAGATGAAATAATGGAAGGACGCGTCGGGAAACGGCCTTCCACTATGGTTGTTAAAGTGATATTTATCATTGCCGTAGTTGTAGTCTTTTTTATTATAGTCAATGAAATCGTTCAAGTGATAACTGGCTCTCCAATCATAGGATAACAGCGACAAATTGTCTTGTACTTGTGGGTAAAAAGAATTGAAACCGCAAAGGTCGTTGAGGACGCAAAGAATAATTTACGATTTTTCGTTCTCTTCACCCATGGTGGTTTCAACCCATTATTTTGATTGATTGTAACGATTCAGGTAGATAGGCTGTAGCTTTTTAGGCTGTAGTAGGAACACACATGCGAGATCATACGAAGCTTCGAGCTTTTGAGTTAGCCGACGAATTGGCATTGATAATGTATCAAGCAACTAAAGAGAGACCTGAAAAGGTCTTAGGCGCTTTGATTAGAGCAATGCGCAAAACCTAACAACCTAATAGCCTAAAGTCTAAACACCTGAATAAAATTATGGCAAAACTAAACATCCCACCCGAAGAACGGCGAATCTGGACGGTCTCTAACTTTTTTACAATCAGCAGAATACTGGCTTTGCCATTCATCCTGTTATTGATTAAAGCGCCCGCGACTACAGAGAACCAAATTTATCTTGGTATCGTTCTAGTTTGGACTTTTGCCTCGGATTTTTTAGATGGTTATATCGCCCGAAAACTGAACCAGGTTTCTGTGATGGGGAAAATCTTAGATCCACTGGCTGATAAGATTGTCACTATATTTGCCGCACTCTTTACATTTCTATATAAAGGGATGCCATTATGGATTGTAGTGGTTATTATTGCACGCGATGTGATTATCCTGGCCATGTCATTTATTGTCATGCGAAAGAAACAATTTATTACGGTCAGTAACATTTACGGAAAATGGGCGGTTACATTTATCGGGTTGTTAATCATCAGTTATATGTTTGAAGCATCTTTTCTTTATTTTCCTTTGACTATCTTGGCCATGGCTAGTGTCTTAATTACGATTATTTCTTATGGGCGTAATTTTATACATACGTTGCATGTTTAGGGTTTGGAACATCTATTTGTATAAAGCATAAACTCCACAAACTTCTCACACCCAAGAGATTATTTTTTACTTTTGCCTTTTTACTTATACCCATTAGTCGTTTATAACCTCATTAGAGTATTCGAATGGTTATAATAAAAAATTCCACTTTCATAAATTAATCAAAATATTTCAGAAACCATTTGACTAAAAGATTAAAATTCTCTATTTTACTAATAAAATCACCCCAAAAACTTGGTGCGAAATTAGGGAACCGACAATTTGGGGAAGGAGATAATATGGCAAGAAATTGCAATTTAACTTTATGAAAATGGATAATTACTGGTTTTGGTTGTGGCGTATTAAGTGCGGGATTTACATAATAAAAGTGTTAAAACTGGCAGTTCAACGACTAAAGCCGAAAACTGCAGCTTTGTTTACCGGCCTTCTCATATTAGTTTTGCAAGTTCCTATTTTTGCACAAGACCTGCAGTGGGCCATTCAAATCGGTGGAACAGGGTTAGATCAAGGTCTTGCAATTGCAACCGATAGTGAGGGCAACGTTTATGTGACAGGTACCTTTGCCGATTTAGTAGTTTTTGGAAAGGGCCAAGCTAGCGAAATAACTCTAACAAGCGCTGGTTCTACTGATATATTTGCAGCAAAATTCACTACTCTTGGTGAATTGATATGGGCCAAGCGTGCGGGCGGAAGTACTATTGACCATGGACAAGACATTGTAGTCCAAAACTCTGGCAGCGTTTACATTGCTGGTATATTTCAAAGCTCGGCTACTTTCGGCTCTGGGGAGCTAAACGAAACCACGCTTACATCTTTCGGAAATACAGATATCTTTGTAGCGAAGTTAAAAAACGACGGCGAACTGGATTGGGTGAAACAGGCCGGAGGTACCGATGGAATGGATCAGGAAGGCCTTGCGGTTGATAGTGATGGCAATGTATACTTATCAGGTGCTTTCTTTCATCCGGCAATTTTTGGCTCCGGTGATCCGAACGAAACTATGTTGAACGGCGTCGACAGTGAAAGTGCTAGTAACGATGCTTTCTTAGCTAAATATGCTAGCGATGGAGAATTTATCTGGGTCAAACAGACAGGTGGATCTGGGTCTGACCACGGAACCGACGTTGCATCGGACGAAGCAGGTAATATCTATGCAATCGGTTACTTCAGTACCCCTGGCACAATTGGAATTGGTGAACCAACCGAGACCACAATCCCCAAGAGTTTTGTGGCCAGATTCTCCAATGATGGCGAACTCGCGTGGGCGAAGGATATCTTAGGATCTAGCGTTGGTCCCAGAAATATTGTTGTTGACCGGTTTGGGGATATCTTCCTCACTGGTGAATTTGCCGGATCTGTCACATTTGCTGCTGGTGAGATAAATGAAATCACATTTACGGCCCCAGGCAATGTTATAACAAATATTTTTATTGCCAAGTACGACAGTGTCGGCGTTCTGATGTGGGCAAAACGAATTGGTGGGTTAGTTGGTGGGTTAGGTCAAACTTTCAGCCCCAGTATTGACGTAGACTCCTCTGGAAGTAGTTTCCTGACAGGCGGATTCCATGGATCCGTCATCTTTGGCCCTGGCGAAATCAATGAAACATCTCTAGAACCGTTTGATGACCAGTCTGATATTTTTGTTGCCAAATATATAGTTGACGGAACTTTTTCATGGGTAGTACGGAACGGCAGTTCAAATAGCGATCTCGGCAAGGGAATAGCCGTTGATTTGTCAGGCTCAATTCTCGCAACGGGTCATTTTCGCGAATTATCAACATTTGGTATAAATAATGTTAACGAAACAACTTTGACTAGTGCAGGAGGACCCGATATATTTGTCGCTCGTTTCCTGAACAATGAACAATTCGGGCTGGTATTCCGTGTAGAACGCTCCACCGGTGATGTGTTCGCTGACGGCTCCTTCATTCCTGACGGCGCCGACATGGCCGAGCGTATCAATGTTTCCGAACCTGTCGAACCTGGCGACGTTGTTGAGCTCGATCCTACCGTAACCCGGATATTATCGTAAAGCTCGCGGCAACAGCCAATTAATTGCTGGTATCATTACAACAAATCCAGGGTTTATTTTGGGAAATAATCCAGGGGAAATGGATGCAGCCGCATTTATCGCAACTAAGGATGCAACCGAAATTGAAACGTTA
>JADFJB010000121.1 GCA_022566355.1 candidate division KSB1 bacterium | reverse complement strand
CTTTATTCGAATTGGAACCATTGAAAACCTGGCGGGCAGGCTTGTTTTTAAAACAGAGGGTTGGAGTATTAATTTCATCCAACCAATTAGAATATTAGCAACATATTTAAATCTAAAAGATAATCGGATAATGAGCGTTCTTTCAAAGATTCACTTTGAAAAGCATTATTTAAAATATAAAGCTGATTTGGGTCATCCGTTGTAGGCACGGAATACAAGAGCTATGTAATTCGAATAAACAATTTTTCATTGAACTAAATATTTTGGTCTATTATTTTAAAATTGCTTACCAAAGCAGCCACTATTTCAAGTGATATTCAGCGGTTATCAACTGTCTGTCATATTACCCGCCAGCGATGGCGGGTAAATCAACTTTGATTTGCCAATTACTGAATTTCAAAAGAAATTAGAAAAGCTTAAAATTTATTGAGTTCGATATATTACGGTGGCTCGATTTTCATATCCTCTTTTATGGATTCCGGTATTGATCGTTGGATTGAAAGCCATTTTTAACTTTGACTTCTATCTTCATTTTGATGACAAACGGATCCAGGCTCAGATTTTCCTTGGCCTTGTTTTCATAGCTTTTGGGATTTGGCTTTCGAAGAAAGTTGCTGACAAAAATAGTGCTTCGCCTTTTCTCAATAAACTGATCAACAATATCGCTGTGAATGATATCACTGGCAAAAACCTCAGCTCTGCCATAGCCTTTTTAAAGGATATAGAGGATTTTGAGAAAGAGTAATAATTAATGAGTTGTGTCTAAAAAACTCGAATCACGAAGTGACATTTTTGGAGTTCTCGGACACACTCACAGAATTCGGGGGGTGAAATTTACAAGATTCTCCGTCATCCTAACAATATCCAGGAAAAAGAATGTTATTTTCGTTAAGACATTTATACTAGCAATTTACTCTTCTATAATAATCACCGGTGGCGAGTAACCAGTAGCAAAAGTACTATCTTCTAAGCAAAATACGGCATATTTGTAAGTTCCTACCGACACATTGTCCCTAATCGTTAAAGTTACTGGTTTATTTTTTTTGCCAGAACTTTTAGATTTCCCAAACAGACTCTCATCCATAAATTGAAAAAAAACGTCTGTCCCTTCCACTTTCCAGGTAATTTTGTCTTTCTTTTTTGCTTTTATCTTTTTTTTGTGATCCTGAGTGAGGACAACTTTCCATTCGCCCTTGATTTTTATAATGGATACCTGGTGATCTTTCGGCGCCATGGTTGAGTTTTCATCATCAAACCGATGTGATTTACCGGCAAAGCTCACGACTGAAATCACAAAAGCGAAAAGGGTGATGATCAAGATATGTCTCTTTTTCATAATAACCTCCCAAGGTTTATGTTAGTGGTTTAATAGATAGATTTACTTATACTAATCTTTCCAAAGTTTAATGCTAGAGTTTACTTACCAATTGTTGATATTTAACATCTGCTACCAACTCACGCAATTCAGGTTGATGTTCAATTTCTGATCTTGAGTAACCATTTTCCAAAGCCTTGCCAACCCATTGCAACGCTTTGTCACGCTCACCCAATTGCTCGTAAGCAGTTCCGACTTGGTACATCACCTGCACATTTTTTGGCGCCATTTCTAATGCCTGCGTTATATGTGTTAATGCTGCCTTTCGATTTGTTATCATTGCATAATATCCAGCCAGGCGTGAAATTACATCCGGATCATTTGGATTGACTTTTTTCTGCTCTTCAGCCAATTCGATAGCACGCTGGAAATTCTGCTGGGCTTTATCCCGCATGCCTGGAGTCCAATAACACGCAGAAGCGAGGTTACCCCAAACTGCATAATTATGATCATTTAATTCTAACGCCGTTTCATATGTTTGAACTGCATCCGCATACCGGCCTTCTATGTAGTAAAGCGTCCCTAAATTTGAGGCAGCACTATAAGATGCTTTCATAGCGAGCGAGTGTTCGAACATTTCGCGAGCATCTTTCCAACGTTTCAAATAATAATAGATTCCTCCCAGGTTGTTGTAGCCTCGATAATTATCAGGCGTGAGTTTTATAACTTGCTGAAATTGATTAATAGCTTCATCATAGCGGCTATGCCGATAGTAGAAAACACCCAAAACATTGTAACCAGCCCAGTATCCTGGTTTCATCTCAATCGCTTTTTGGTAGGTCAATTCCGCTTCTTCAAGCATTTCTTTAGATTCATAGGCTCTACCAAGACCCCGATAGGCACCTGCATTTTTCGGATCTATATCCAATGCATTTTTGAAGTCTTCAATTGCATCATCGTACTTTCCTGTTCCTGCATGGATAATGCCAAGAGTGATTTGCACGGGAGCAAGGTAGCTATTCAGATAGGCAGCCTGCTCGCATTGCTTTACGGCCTTCTCAACCCAAATAGGATCTTTCGAATCTCGATACTTGAGCCAATAGGCTTCGCCTAATCCCGCAAAAGCGAGGGCGTATGAGGAGTCTTGTTCAATTGCACGTTCGAATAAATTTATGGCAGCATCAAGGTTCTCTACGCTTTCATATCGCTGAAGATACCCACGGCCTTGTATGTAAAATTCATACGCTCCGGGAAAAGTAGTTCCACCTGCGGTTAACACTCCCCGCATTTCAGGTTTTAATTCAAGGTTAAGCATTTCCATCATCTTGATGACGGCATTGTCCTGTAAATCTGAGAGTTGTGCGAGATCAATATCTATTACGGAGGAATTTAACTGTCGTAAGTTTTTAGCATCCACCAGGTTTAATGTCAAGCGATAACCGTTATCGATACCTTGCAAGCTCCCCGTAACACACAAATTCACTCCGAAAGTCTGGTTAGCTTCACTGGGGCTGGTAATTTTCCTTTGCCGCACTTCGCTTGATGGTACTACCCACAGCGATCCGTGGAATTTTTCTAATTGTGTAACTTTGCTTGTCAGAGTTTCTACCAATCCGTCACAGAATGCTTGCCTGGACGACTCTCCTCCGATATTGTTAAAAGGAAGTACCAACAGGCTTCTCTGGTCTGGTACTGTTTCAAATCCAAACCAGCTACGTGGAGCCAGGAGAAAAAACAATGCAACAATGATTAATCCTGATAACCCAACCGCTATCCTTCGACTATTGGTTGAAATAGGAAATCGCACGGATCTCCTTTTTTTTATTGTAGTCGATGAAGACAATCCCAGGTCATCTTTTGCATCTTGTATGTCTACCAGAAGTTCCGAGACTGTTTGATATCTTTTGGTCTTGTCTTTCTCCAGGCATTTGCTCACGATTCGATCCAGCGATACAGGAATATTTTTCAAATGGCTGGATACCGGTTTAGAGTCCTCATTCACAATGGAGTACAGAATTGCCTGCTCGTAATCTCCTTTAAAGGGCAATTGTCCGGTTAACAATTCATAAAACAACACACCAAATGACCAGATGTCCGACCGTTGATCTACATCTTCGCCGGTAGTTTGTTCCGGTGACATGTACGAAGTAGTGCCGACAGTCGTTCCTTCTTTCGTGACTTGAGCGCCACCAGCTACTTTTGCCAGACCAAAGTCCATTATTTTAACCTGGCCTTTTTGGGTCATCATGATATTAGAGGATTTTATATCGCGGTGAACAATGCCCTTTTCATGTGCCATCTGCAATCCTTCTGCGATCTGGCCGGAAATTTGAATTGCTTCCTTCAACTCCAAAGGCCAGGATTTAATCTTTTCCCGTAATTCCTGGCCATCAACAAACTCCATCACAATGAAGAACTCGTCATCCACCTCTTCGCAAGAATAAACTGTAGCTATATTCGGGTGGTTGAGGGCTGCTGCAGCTTTTGCTTCGATTTTTAAACGTTCGCGTTTTTCTTCACTTACCCTTATTTCACGCGGTAGAAATTTAATAGCAACTTCCCGTTCGAGCCTGGTATCTTCGGCTTTATACACGACGCCCATCCCGCCCTCTCCAAGCTTTTCGAGAATTTTGTAATGAAGAATTTTTTGTCCAATCATCTTTTGGTTTCCCATGCGTAGGATGCGCGGGACTGGTACCCACCTTCGCCAAGCTTTTCTAGAATTTTGTAATGAAGGATTTTTTGTCCAATCATCTTTTGGATTCCCATGCGTAGGATGCGCGGGACTGGTGCCCGCCTTCGCCGAGTTTCTCAATGATCTTGTAGTGTAAAATTGTCTGACCAATCAATATTGAATCTCCGGAATTGAATGTGTGTTGGGAACAGTTCCAGCCTTCCCCCGATTTATCCACAGTTGTGTAATGTAAGATCGTTATGCCAATCATAAGTGTAAACTCAGCTATAATAATTATAGCTATTGTTGTAAGAGGTCAGAAATGAGACACTAGTTAAGGATATTTAATCGAATAACTGTATTGGAGTTTACTAGTTGAAACAGAAAATAGCAAGATTTATTTAAAATATTTCATATTAGATTGACGAAGGAATTTAACAGAATTAATTCCTTTAATTTTAATAATAATAAATATTTCTGAATATTGACTATCTCATAAGACAATATTTATCGATTCGCGTTGATTCGAACCTTTTTCCAACCAGATAAATCCATATATAACTATTTACTTTTTTTCAAATGATTACGAGGCTGTTCGAGTAATAAAAAAAGAAGATTGTCTGTAAAGGCAGGATCTTTCGTCATCGCAAGATGTTCAGTGAACAGAAACAACACTTGCCTCCATGTAATCGGAGAAATAAGGGTAGGCGACCATGTACCCCCCAGGCGTTCATCCATAAGCGCACTGCTCCGCAAGATAAACCACAATCGTAATGTGTTCTCAACATTATCCCGCCTCCAATCATAGTCGAACTGAAAGCAAGTAAAATGATCGTCACCATAATCGACTACACCTTCTTTACTCAGCTGTTCATCTCGATAACCACTTATTCCAAGAGCTGCAAGAATATCAATGTATGCGCTCATTTCAATCGGCAGGCCAAATAGTTTAATTTTTCCTCGAAATGACAGCATAAATGGTAATTTCTTAGAACCTCTAACATAACGAATGCGTTGTGTCGAACTCACGTTAAATAAGCTATATTTGGTAGTTGTAAATTTATGACCTGGCAGGTTTTTTCTAAGAAAGACATAATTTGTTAAAACAAAGAGTTTGCAACTTACCAGGTCTATTCGCAGTATTCTGAAATGCTTATCAAAACAAGAGCCAAATATATTATGAATATTTAAGTTTTAGTAACTGAGGAAACCATACTCGGATTCAGGAGTTTTGGTCATTCGTATTTGAGTATTGCGATCCCTGAACGAGTCAGGGACAAGCTATTTGAAATTTTATTTCCTCGATAATTTGTTGTCGAAAGCATCCAAACAAAGCTCTAAGCTAAAACCTGTTCAGGTTAGATTGCAGTAACAAGGGGTAACCGCTTAAAGTATCCTGCTAATTTTCGAGAAAAACCTTGACTTCTAATCATTGTACGAGTTAAATTAAACCCGCAAGACGAATTGCTTGACTTGACTATGTACTTTTTCTGTGAAGGTATTCTTCTATCTGTCTTGTAACATGGCTTGCTAAATAAAATGAAAACAGAATTAAAGCCAATAGAGAAATTTTAGAATACCATTTTAATATTTTGAGGAAGGACAATGGAAGTATCCGTTTCAGAATTAGAATCTAAAATCCTTGTAAAAATAATCGGTGCTGTTAGGCTGATAGATTCAGAATCTCTCAAGAATCCTTTTGAGAAGATCCTTGACGAATCCGAAAAGGATGTCATTGTTGATTTGATGAAATGTCCCGTTATGTCAAGTTTAGGTATAGGCAAGATTATTTTTTTGAACCATCGATTAGAAAAACAAAGTCGTACGATGGAAATAATCGGAATTCATGAACATTTGCTGGCATTATTCACATCTATGAAATTGCATATGGTCCTCAAAATTCGAGGAAATTAATTGTCTTTTAAAATCACTTAAAATCTTCACTCTTCCTTTTGCTTCTTTATCATGGCAACTACTTCCCTCGCCAATGCATTAGGAATCGGAATAGTTAAATGATATTGAACTACTTTCCACGCATTATTTTCCAAAATCAGAACCCCAGTCCCTCTGCATTCGCCATAATTCTCATTCATTAATAACTCATCGAACCAGGCAGTTTTTTTATCTGCTGAAAAATAGATATACCGGGATGTTTTCTTATAAGTCCATCCGCTTCCCTTTTCAAATCTTGCTTTAGTATAGGTTTTGAACTCGTCGATAGTCCATCGTTCGGTTATATCCGTTCCAAAGAAGATCGCATGGGTCGAATAATTGTTAAAATATCTTTTGTAATCGGCCTTCGAAGCAGCATCATGCAAATTGTCTAAAACTGCCGAAACGGCTTTTTCATCATCCCCGGATTGTTTAGCTGCTATCGATGAAGCAAATGTAAAAACACACAAAAAGGAAATAAAAGTAAGTATTTTCATGGTACTCTCTTCCGGTTAATCAACATAAATTTATTTTTATTAATTATACCCATCTGCAAGTCGAGCCACAAGCTTTTTCTGCTTTTCACTAGTCAGATCGATAAGCTATCAATATGAAATAGTATAATGTACTGTCAAAACAAATCTATGGCGTTCTTTTGAAAATTCACATAAAGGAATTATCATACCTATTTTACTCTTGTTTTTTTACAAAATCAAAAACCCAACCTATAAAATGAAAGCGGAACCAAATTCAATTCTGATTTAAGGTAAAACCTTCAGAAAGCTATCAGGGAATGGACTGTTTTTGACGATACAATGAAATAGAAAGGATAAGCTCAGTCGGGGAGCTAAAGTCTGCTCCGGAAACAATATCCTGTAGAACGGATTTATGAATTTTTTGCATCGATATGGTTTTGTTAACCAGTGCGAGTCTGGCGTTTATGCAGATGTAACCTATTTCAAACCAAGCAAGGAATAATTTTATGCGAATATTTTTTTTCTTTTGTACAATACTTTTGATGTCCGCCGTCCCGCTTCTTTCACAAACAATCGTCATAAACGAAGTACTGTCTTCAAATACTTCATCGATTACAGATGAAGATGGCGATTCTTCGGATTGGATCGAAATCTACAACAGCGGAAGTTTCCTGGTTGACTTAACAGGTTATGGCCTTTCCGATGAAAGTACACTACCCTATAAATGGGTATTCACTGAAACTTATTTGGCTCCTAACGAATTCTTACTGGTGTTTGCATCGGGTAAAGACAGGGCCGGAACCCACACCAATTTCAGGATAGACGCATCAGGTGAGACCCTGTACTTAACCAAACCCGGCGGCGAAATACCAGATTCCGTTGCTTTGGGTGAAATGGCCACTGACGTTTCTTATGGCCGTCAACTGGATGGCAGCGATAACTGGTTTTATTTCAAAGAACCGACTCCGCTTCGTGCCAACGATACCCAGGGTTTTGATTCAATTATCCTGGAGGTCCCAACCTACTCAATTAAACGCGGCCTTTATTCCAGTGCAGTAACCTTATCCTTGTCCACGGTAATCCCAGGTGCAATCGTTTACTATACTCTCGATGGTACCAAACCGTCTGCAATCTCCTCTGTTTATTCAACTCCTCTGGAAATTAGTGAGACAAGTGTGGTTCGTGCAAGAATCATGTCATCAGGTGTGCTTTCTGAAGTGACGAGAACCCATACCTATGTAATCAATAAACAAACCGATATGGCCATCGTTTCAATTACCACAAATCCGGCCAATCTCTGGGATAGTGCCGATGGAATTTATGTTAACTATAATAGTAACAGGGAAATCCCCATTTTTCTTGAGTTATTTGAACCGGACGGTATCGAAAGTTACAGTAAGGCAGCCGGAATGAAAATCCATGGCGGTTGGACCCGGGAGTTCCCGCAAAAATCATTTGCCATATTTGCCCGGGATAAATATGGGCCTTCCAGCATTAAGCATCGCTTATTTCCCGATCTCCCTTTCAATGAATACGAATCGTTCATATTGCGCAATTCCGGCGGCGACTTCGAGGCCGCCCATATCCGGGATCCACTGCTGCAAAGCCTCATCAAAGATCTGGATATCGAGACACAGTCCTATCGTCCGGCAGTGGTTTACTTAAATGGTGAATATTGGGGCATATTAAACATAAGAGAGAAATTAAACGAGCATTATATTGAAGCACACCACGGGATAAGCGAAGTAAACCTTGATATGCTGGAAAATGAGCAAGAAGTGATCCATGGAGATAACATCCATTATAATGCGATGCTTGCATATATTGCCAGTCACGATATGTCCCTGGAATACAGCTATGAATACCTAAAATCACAATTGGACATGGACAACTATCTGGACTACATGGTATCACAGCTTTATTTCGCTAATGTAGATTGGCCCGGATGGAATCTTAAGTATTGGCGGCCCAGAACTTCAGATGGTAAGTGGCGTTGGCTGGTTTTTGATCTCGATGACGGTTTCAAGTTGGGAAGTACTCAAAATTTTGGATACACTAACATGTTTGACTTTGCCACCGAACCAAATGGACCTGAATGGCCCAATCCGCCGTGGTCGACATTCTTATTTCGTAAATTGCTTGAAAATGAGGCCTTCAAAAGAGATTTCATAAATCGCTATGCCGATTATCTGAATACGATTTGGCAACCCGGCATTGTCCTTGCAAAAATTGACAACATGCTGGCTGAACTGGATCCGGAAATGCAGTTTCATTTGCAACGTTGGGGATTGTCCAATGAAGATTGGCATTTTGAAATTGATGAATTAAAATCATTTGCGGAAAATCGAGTCGAGGATGTGCGTACCAACATTCTTGCTGAATTTAGTATCCCTGGTCCGGCGCAAGTTACTTTGAACATTGCTTCTCTCAATGGCGGGAGTATTTTACTGAACAAAAATATAAGTGTGTGGGAATCCGTTTGGAACGGACAATATTTTAAAGGAATTCCGATCGAGTTGGCTGCCATCCCAAATCCTGGTTACAAGTTTATCGAGTGGACCGGTGATATAGCGGATGTTTCTCCTACTGTGACGATTCCTCTAAATGGTGATATTTCTGCCACTGCCTTATTTGAACTTGATGCCAATTCTTCCGGGTTTGTTGTAATCAATGAGATTAATTATCACTCGGCTCAGTATTTTGATCCTAAAGATTGGATCGAATTTTATAACGACAGCGACGCTTCTTTCGATTTGTCAAACTGGAGTTTTAGAGATGGCGATGAAAGCCATAATTTTGTCTTTCCGGTGGGAAGTATCCTGGCAGCCCATAAATTTTTGGTACTCAGTAGTGATACCACTGAATTTAGCCGATTCTTCCCGACTGTTAAGCCATTGGTAGCGGAGTTTGATTTTAATTTAGACAACGCAGGTGAGTCAATATACCTGATCAACGCAAATGGACAAATCGTCGATTCCCTGACCTATGATGATACGGCGCCCTGGCCGCTGCAAGCAGATGGCATTGGAGCAACTCTTGCATTAAATTCTCCGGAACTGGATAACGCGATTGCTCAAAATTGGTCGGCATCGATAAAACATGGTTCTCCCGGATCGGTAAATCAGATCATTACAGCAGTTGAAGCCCTGGCTTTCGAGAGCATTCCAGGATCGTTCTTATTGGAACAGAACTATCCGAATCCGTTTAATCCTGCGACAACGATATCGTTTCAAATCCCAAATAGAAACCATGTTCGGATAAAGATTTTCGATATTATGGGTAGAGAAGTCGTTACTCTTATAGATAAAGAATTTGAAGCAGGAATCCACCACATAAATTGGAATGCGTCTGCAAGCAACGCTTCCGGCGTTTATTTTTACAGGTTATGGACAAACGGATTCAGCCAGATTCGCAGGATGCTTTTGTTAAAATAAACCTGATGAATAACGTTGATCATTGCAATTCCGGTTTGAATCTCGGGGTATTATTTTTAAGCTAAATTAAAAGACAAAACTCAAATGGATTCCAAAGTGAAAAGGACGGGGTATGTTATAGCATTAGTTGTAATGGGTATTGGAGTGTTACATTTCCTGCCGATTACAATTCCTTATACTATAAAAGTACCCGGAAAAATAATTCACACAAGAGAATGGGTTTTACAAAGAGGGGATGATGGCAGTATAATATCCACCTTATACGATCACAGAACCGGTCTCATAAGGGATTATTCTGCAGTTCAAATCGACCGGGGAGATGCAGTACAATTTCAACTTTCTCCAACTATTTTTGCTAAAAACATTATCAATCCTGGTGATACTGTGGGTGTTTTTAAATCTAACGCTCTTCTTTTAAGATTATCGGGGCTATCCCGGGAGCTTGCTTTAGCCAAAGCATCACTTCAGGTAAATATTGCCGGAGAGAAGCAAGAAGTTATCATAGAAGCGAAAGAAAAGCTTGCCCTTGCACAAGTAAACCTGTTGAATCAAAATAGGATCTATTCCAGGCAAGATTCACTGTACCAATCAAAGTTAATTTCCAGAGAGGATTTTGAAATAACCAAAAATATAAAAATAGCCTATGAAATTGAACAATCGATCGCGAGAGCTCATCTTCAAGTCGTTCAGTCGGGAGCTAAACCGGAACAAATTCAATATTTAAAATCTGAAATTGAGTCTATTGAAACGGAGCTGCAAGTATTAAAAGAACGATTTAAAGATTTCACATTGATAAGTCCGATCAGTGGAATAATCTATCCAAGTATCTCAAGTGATACATTGCTTACTATTGGTGAACCAACCGGTATCGTCTTGATGCCGGTGAAAATAAATTATTTTAACGATCTCGATTTAACACAACGTGTAACTTTTGAAATACCAATAAAGGATTATGCTTTTGGTAAAATCGTTCGCAAAGAAGCAGTTTCACGAATCATAAACAATGAGCAAGTGTTTCTTGTGTATGCTGAATTAAATAATTCCGATAACCGGCTGCCATTTGGATTCATCATTCCATGTTCGATTACTCTAAATTCGTTAAAGCCATTACCGTATTTATTTCAAATGATAAAGTCAATTTTGATCTAAAAAAGCTATGGGTAGGATAGAATATAAATACTTAGTACCTAATGAGATGTTGACCCATATCAGGGATTATATTGCAAAATATGTGAGCCTGGATAAATATGCGGCAATGCGGCAAAAAAAGGAATATACCGTTCGTAGTTTGTATTACGATACATTAAATTTTAGTTTTTATCATGAGAAAATTGAAGGAATAAGAAAAAGAAAAAAGATAAGGATCAGGGGGTATAACGAATTTATGGGTGATGAACAGGTATTCCTTGAAATAAAACGGAAAAATGATGCAGCGATTACCAAGACTCGCGCATCCGTTGAATATCGCGATCTATCGTCTTTGATTGAAACAGGAGATGTGGATAAATTTATAGGTTCGAAGTGTGGAAATGGCTTAACAAAGACGAACGCATTAAACTTCTTATTTCACATAAACAATTTAGCATTAATGCCGAAGATTCTGATCAATTATGAAAGAGAAGCATATTATTATAAATTTAACCAAGATCTTAGAATTACATTCGATAAGAAATTACGGAGTAAAATCAGGGTGTCGATAGATGGTTTGTTTAAAGAAGTAAATTTTGTTAGAGCGTTTCCGAATTATTTTATACTTGAAATAAAAACACAATTGCATTTCCCCTCCTGGTTAAATTATGCGATCGGATCGTTAGAATTGCGACAACGTGCATTGTCTAAGTATACGATTTGTTTGGATTCGCATAAGCAAAAAGGATTAAAAATAGACAGATTGGAATTTGCCCAGAAGAAGATGGCATCAATCAATGATCAAAACTTTCTTGAGGTTGCCTGAAAAACATGTTAGACGGCTTTCAAAATCTATTTATTACTTCCATAAATGCTGAGCAGCTGCTCGGTAATTTAATTGTGGCGCTAGCTTGCGGACTCATCATATCAGCAGTGTATCGTTCCATTTACAATGGACCCAACTATTCTGCTAAATTTGTTCAAACCATGGTCGTGTTGGCGATGATCACAGCCTTGGTGATTATGGTCATCGGCAATAATTTAGCTCGTGCATTTGGGCTGGTTGGCGCCATGTCTATCATTCGTTTTCGAACAGCTGTAAAGGATACTCACGATATTGTTTTTATATTTTTTTCCCTGGCAGTCGGCATGGCAGCCGGAGTAGGATTAAGACTGATTGCTCTTTTAGGAACCCTTTTCATTGGGGTTATGATGTTGGGCCTATTCAAATTGAATTACGCCGCTCCTTCAAAACGTGAGTTTCTACTTCAATTCAATTGCGAATTACCGGACGATAAACCGCCTTATTTACCCATATTAGGAAAATTTTGTAAGAAATTTAGATTGGTGAATATGCAATCACTTGAGGAAAATGATATTTATGAAATATCATTTTATCTTGTTTTAAAAAATAAGGATAAAAGTTCTCTATTGATTAAAGCGCTGAACAATATTCCTGCGATAAGTCAAATCAGGTTTTTCTTTGATGAAGAGTGAATTTATATTGCATACGATGACACCTAATTCAGACGTATAATTTAAGGGGGAAATTGGGATTTACTAATTTAATTGAACCCAATTTATCCTTTTCTCTATCTTATCACTAAATAAATCTTTTCCTATACCAGTTTTTAACACAAGCTCCTGCGGCTTACGTTGCACAATCCCACTACTGGACGGGATGATTTTCTTCCTCTTTCAAAGAGGGGAATTCCAACAATCAACAACTAACCTCCTAATTCCACCTTAGTAACAAAGTAGCAAAGTGACAAGGTAAAAGGAAAAAGGAAAAAGGAAAAGGAAAAAAAGAAAAGACGAGAACAGAGAAGGGGAGAATGGATAATGTGGAGTTGTAAACCGACATTCATGTCGGCTCCGCACTAATTTTTACACACCCCTGAAAATCCCGTCCGGGCGGGATTTTCTTCCCCTCTCAAGAGGGGAAATCCAGCATCCAGCCTTAATTCTGTTTGGTAATTTTGATTTTTTGAATTTGAGATTTAATTGAGATTTGTATTTTGTTATTTGTGATTTCGCTTGTCAGCATCCGGCATCCGCCATCCGCCATCCGGCATCTGGTATCTGGTATCTAGCATCCAGCATCCAGCATCCAGTATCTAGCATCTAGCATCCAGCATCTGGTATCCAGCATCCAGGATCCAGCCACTAAGCGTGGCACAATTCTTGAAATAATACTTACTGGAGTCTGTTGAGATTACTCGAAAGGATTTACATAATATTTTAGATGTTTAGTTTATAAGTTATAAATTATTAAGAGGTTAACGATTTCATTATCACCCATCTATTTTCACCATGTCAGATTTTTCATACTATCAAAAGTGATGGAAGTGTCTCACGGTGAGACAATGAATCGCATGTTGATACAATCAAAAGGATATTATCTGATGAAAAACAAAACTAATCCTTGTTTTTTGAACTTAGTACCCAAACAAATAACAAAAAAAATAAGTCACTATTATTAGGGTTAAAAAAACCAGGTTCCTTTTTATAAACCATACAACCCTACAATTCAAAGGAGTTAACATGATGCGTACAATTTTAAGAAGTATGACCCTAGTGGCGCTTAGTCTCTTTGGTTTCCAAACCGCATTTGCCAACGATGTGGTGGTTAGCAACTCCACAGTCACAGGACAAGATGCACTTAATCACGTCGCTTTTGTGCAGTTTGACATCACCTGGGAGAA